>CALLLR010000255.1 GCA_938008185.1 uncultured Saprospiraceae bacterium | reverse complement strand
TGTAGGTGAAGCTTTCTTTGCCGAAAATAAGGACATTGGCTATAAAACAGTCAATAATCGCCTGCTTTTTCAACGTTTTGAAGATAATATTTTATTACGTCGCTTCCGCATTGGTGGTGGTATATCTTACCGAAAAGGCATCTTTCAATATCATACTGCCAAGATCAATTTTCACCGAAATACCATCGACGATTATGTCATCCGAGAACTAAACGATAAGTATTTTCTGAATGGAGATACTCGGCAGCGACTTTTCTACTTTTCTTATAATTATACCTTTGACAATCGGGATTTTAAACCTTATCCGTGGAGTGGTCAGATACTAAGTGTGAGTTTTGAAAAAGAAGGGTTTGGTATTTTTAACGATCGAAATGGAATGTATTTGACAACATCTTTCGCAAAATACTTTCCTTTTAATAAAAAAATTAGTCTGGAAGCCAAGGCTAAAACTCGAATTGCATTATTGCGAAGAACGCAACCCTATAATAATTATTGGGCGATGGGATACGAAGAAGATTTTTTACGAGGGTATGAATTTTATGTAATTGATGGGCTGGATTATTTTTATTTGAAAACCAGTCTGCGTTTTAAGGTTTTTAATAAAGAAATCAACTGGGGTAATTTAATGCTGATACCTCAGTTTAAGGTGATGCCTTTTCAGATTTATCTAAGTCTCAATAATGATGTAGGAATTGCCAATGATACCCAGTTTACAGATATTAATTTTTTGGGTAATCGTTGGTTATGGGGAGGTGGTCCAGGCCTGGATTTTGTTTTTTATAATGATAAAATTATTCAGTTTCAATACAGTTTTAATCAATTAGGAGAAAATGCCCTATTTTTACACTATCAATTCAATTTCTAATGCAAATAGTCGTTTTCAGTAAGCAGTTAAAAGATAAGGATATTCCGGCAGTTCAGGAGTTCTTTGATATCCTTCACGAAGAGGGAATCAATGCTTACCTTAATGACCCATTTTTTACCAAAGCAAAAGAAAAGCTGACTCTTCAGCAGGATATTGGAAAATTTGCGGGCTATATAGACTTTCGGATGCGCAAATTTGATTACGTGATTACCCTTGGCGGTGACGGAACTATCTTGAACGCCATTACGGAAATTAGAGACAGCAAAGTTCCCATTTTGGGCATTAATTTGGGAAGATTGGGTTTTTTGGCGGATATTGAAAAAACACAAATCAGAGCCGCCATAAAATTACTGCAAAAAGGAATGTACAAAATCGACGAGCGTCGACTACTCTATCTGGAATCTAATTTACCACTACATGGAGATATTCCTTTTGCACTCAATGATTGTACGCTTTTAAAGCGGGATACCTCGTCGATGATTACGATCCATACTTATATCAATGGTGCTTACCTCAATTCATACTGGGCGGACGGAATTATTATTTCTACTCCAACGGGTTCTACCGGTTACTCATTAAGTTGTGGCGGACCGATCATTTTTCCCGGTTCCGGTAATTTTATCATTACACCAGTTGCCCCTCATAACCTGAACGTCCGGCCCATTGTGATTCCGGATACTTCGGTTATTTCTTTTGAAGTAGAAGGTCGAACCGATAATTTTCTTTGCACGATGGATTCCCGCTTTGAAACCGTTACTTCGGATCATCAACTGGCCGTTCGTAAAAGTGATTTTACCATCAACCTTATTCAGTTAGAAAATCAAAGTTTTTTAAAGACTATCCGGGGAAAACTTGCCTGGGGAGTGGATAACCGGAACTAGAATCGGTTCTTCTTACGCATGGGTATTGCGCTATAACGTATTCGAAAAGCTTAGAAAAGATTGCAGAGCGGTCAAAGTTAATAAAAATGAGAAGCAGAATTTAGAATTCAGTTTAAAATCATATTTATTTGGAAATATGTTATTTGCTCTCTGCTTTGCTCAATCGCGGTTAAAGAGAGCAAATAGCCAAAAGCAAAAAACATGATCATCACCCTTCATCATCAGGATCAAGCTTACGAAGCGGATCTCTCCAAGCCCCACGATCTCTCCATCCCTTTTTTACCCGGTAGTCGCGGGGTAAATTGTTTTTATGCTCCACCGGTAGAGATAACGCCGGTTATCGCGGGAGATTTTATCGGCGATACCAAAAAGGGGGGACTGGTAAATTTTAAAAATGTTAAATTTAATCCCCACGGGAACGGAACCCACACGGAATGTGTCGGACATATTGCTACCAAAAAATATTCGATTAATGCATCTTTGAAGAAATTTCATTATCTTGCTACAGTAATAAGTATCCTCCCTGAAATGATTAAAAATGGAGACCGGATAATTACCTACCGTCAGATAAAGAAATTAGAGAAATTGATCACAACGGAGGCCCTAGTTATTCGAACGTTACCGAATCCGACTGATAAAAAGCAACGAAAATATTCGGGCAATAACCCACCCTATATCCACCACGAGGCGATTCGTCTTTTAGTAGATCTTGGTGTACTACACTTATTAGTAGATCTGCCTTCTGTAGATCGGGAAGACGACGGCGGAAAATTGCTGGCGCATAAGGCTTTCTGGCAGTATCCGTCATTGGTACGTAAAAATGCCACTATCACGGAACTAATATACGTCCCAAATAAAATCAAAGATGGTTTATTTTTGTTAACCATTGGAATAGCCCCCTTTGACCTGGATGCTACTCCCTCAAAACCTCTACTTTATAAATTAAAAGCTATTTAAAAGGCTTAAGATTGAGACGATCTTTTACGAATATTACAAATTTATCTGAAATGCGACAGACCGAAGATTCATTTTATTATTCCAGAATTTATCAGGAATTTAAAGACATTGAACAAAGCGAATTTCGCAATATCGTACGGTTTTTCGAATCCCGTACGGCCGAAATCGTACACCTTGAATTTAATGAGTATTTTGAATTATTACTGGCCTACGCCGAAGCTTTATTCGAAATCGGTACCTACCACAGCTTTCTCGCCGTAGCAGATCAGGCGATTGCGATTACTATCGAACAGAATATCAAGTATTACCACGGAGAGGATGTCTTCTTCAATATTTTATTTAAAAAGGCCGCCGCACATTATAATTTAATGGAGTATGATAAAGCAAGACATATTCTACAAGAGTTGGTCAAGATGGATAGTGCGAATGAAATGACGGTTCGCTTCCTCAAAAAATGTAGCCGACAGGAAAAACCAGGCTATCTTAAATCCACCAGGGCCATCAGTGTATTTTTGTTTTTGCTGACTGCCGGAATTATTGCGCTAGAGCTTTGTCTGATTAGACCATTTTTCGGCACTTATATTGAATTAATAGAAATTGTTAGAAACGTGGTATTTGGTGCGGGGTGGATCATCCTAATTGCGGGAGACCTGTTTTTCCGCTGGCGCGTTAATAATGAAGTCAATAAGTTTGTCGCTTCCGTAAAAAAAGAAAAGAAGGATCGTTCCGTAAAAGAGATGGTCTGAGGCTAAATAGCTTTATTATTTTTTTGAATGAAATCCCATAGTCCCTCGAAAACGTTTTTCCAGTTCCATCATAGCAAAGGTATCTGCGAGTTCATAGCTTAGAATAAAATTATCGTCTACTTTTTTCTCGTAATAAATTAAACCGAGACCTTTCGCGTAGATTTCTTTACCATCATATTGTTTTTCCCAGTGTCCATTATTGAAATCATCGACTAGTTCTTTCAATTCAAATACGACACAATCATATTTTTTGCCATTAAACTCATAAGTTGATTTTCCCTGGTAACGTCTATTTTTAATGACGGTCGTACTGATTTCGGGATCCTCCTGAAAAGTCCATTTCAGATGCGTTAGAAAAATACCACCGGAATCTCTTACTTCAAAAGGAAATGCCGTGGCACTCTTTATTTCTCCTGGAATTTGTGTTTGAAAACCCAATGAATCCACACCATATAAGAAGTAGTCTTTAATTAAGGAACCATTGATTACAATTTCTTCGGTAGTAAATTGTCTGACGATAAAATTATGATCATAATAATTAGCCGTTAAATAATCCATAGAATCCGTATAAATACTCCTGAAATACCAGTATTCTTCGGGTAGCGTATCCGTAGTAGTAGGTCTATATTCATAAACTACTCCTCTCTCTAAAGCGTTAAGCGGATAATAATAATTACCAATATCCTGGACTTTATTTGAACCGCACCCCCATTGGAAACCTATCACGAACAACAATATCAAAGGGAATAGTAAACGCATATAGATTAATTTAATGATTGAAAATGTCAGATTTGCGTACATAATATAGATTCTGGCAGCAGCACTAATTATAAAATGCCAAAATGGCGCATAAAAATAGCAATTATCGTAATGGTATGAAATATGACCTATAGACGCCATACAATTGCTTATCTTTGCAACTTCACATTTTAAGAAGAATAAATTATGTTTAAATCCATCACAAACCTGGTTGGTAAAATATTCGGAACCAAGTACGAGAAAGACGTGGCAAATTACACACCCATTGTCGATGAAATCAATGAATTGGTTGACTCTTACCAAAACCTTAGTCACGACGAACTTCGTAACAAAACCTTGGTTTTTCGGGAACGCATCGCCGGACATCTCAAAGGAATAGACGAGGATATTAAAAATGCCGAAGCGGAAGCACGTAGGAATCAGGATATTCACGCAAAAGAAGAACTTTTTAAGGAAATTGATAAATTCAAGGAGGAGCGGGATAAGCATTTGGAAGAGATTTTGAAAGAAATACTCCCAGAAGCTTTTGCCGTTGTAAAAGAAACCGCTCGTCGTTTTAGTGAAAATGAAAATATCGTAGTAACAGTTACGGATCACGATCGTGAAATGGCAGCTTCCCGAAATTATATCATCATAGATGGCGATAAGGCTACTTGGAAGAATCGCTGGATGGCCGCCGGAGGGGAAATCGTCTGGAATATGGTTCACTACGATGTACAGCTTATCGGTGGAATGGTACTTCATGATGGAAAAGTAGCGGAAATGGCTACGGGGGAAGGTAAGACTTTAGTCGCCACCCTGCCCGCTTACCTAAATGGACTTAGTGGACTAGGCGTACACGTGATTACGGTAAACAATTATTTGGCCCTTCGTGATAGTGAATGGATCGGACCTATTTTTGAATTTTTATACCTCACTGTAGATTGTATTGACAAATACCGTCCACATTCGCCTCAGCGGGTAGCGGCTTACAAAGCCGATATTACCTACGGAACGAATAACGAATTTGGTTTTGATTATTTGCGAGATAATATGGTGCAATCTGCCAGTGAACGTGTTCAGGGCAAGCACCATTTCTCCATGATTGATGAAGTGGATTCTGTCTTAATTGATGATGCACGAACGCCACTGATTATTTCTGGTCCGGTACCCAAAGGAACGGAAGAACAGGAATACGAAGTGCTGAAACCAAGAGTAGAAAAATTAATTAACGCTCAGAAACAACTGGCAACTAAATATTTGGCGGAAGCTAAATCCCTCATTAAAGATAATATCACTGGTGTTCACGAAGGAGAAGCAGGGATGGCTCTGCTACGTGCTCACCGGGCAATGCCCAAGTACCGGCCTTTGATTAAGTATTTGAGTGAAGAAGGAAATAAAGTATTGCTCCAGAAAACGGAAAATCATTACATGCAGGAGCAATCTAAAAATATGCACCTTGTAGATGAACCGTTATTATACACCATCGAAGAAAAAACGAGAACGATTGATTTGACGGAAAAGGGGGCAGAGGCACTCGCACGTGGAGGAGAAGATCCTGATTTTTTCGTAATGCCCGATATGGCTACCGAACTTATGATGATCGATAGTGATGAAGAAATGAGCGATGAGGAAAAAACGGAAGCTCGGACGATACTGATTAGTGATTATTCGGCTAAGTCAAAAAGACTGCATAGTATTAATCAGTTACTCAAAGCATATAGTTTGTTTGAAAAAGACGAAGAATATGTAGTGATGGACGGACAAGTAAAAATTGTCGACGAGCAAACGGGCCGTATGATGGAAGGTCGTCGATATTCCGATGGATTACACCAGGCACTGGAAGCAAAAGAAAATGTGAAAATTGGAGAAATTACCCAAACTTATGCGACGGTAACACTCCAGAATTATTTCCGAATGTACCACAAGTTAGCCGGAATGACAGGTACGGCAGAAACAGAGGCGGGCGAACTTTGGGAGATTTATAAATTAGACGTAGTCGTAATTCCGACCAACCGACCGATTGTCAGAGATGACCGGGAAGATTTGGTCTTTAAAACGGGCCGAGAAAAATACAATGCCGTTATTGATGAGATTGTCAACATGACCGATGCAGGACGTCCAGTACTGGTGGGGACTACTTCGGTGGATATTTCTGAGAAACTGAGTCGGATGCTGAGTATGCGAGGTCTTGACCACAACGTACTGAATGCTAAACAGCACCAACGAGAAGCAGACATCGTTGCCGAAGCCGGTAATCCGGGTAAAGTAACCATCGCTACTAATATGGCGGGACGTGGTACGGATATCAAGCTTTCGGAAGAAGTGAAAAAGGCGGGTGGATTAGCGATTATCGGTACGGAGCGACACGATTCCCGACGCGTAGACCGACAGCTGCGGGGACGTTCCGGACGACAAGGAGATCCTGGTAGTTCTCAGTTTTATGTATCTCTGGAAGATAATCTGATGCGATTATTCCAGTCGGAAAAAATTGCGAAACTGATGGATAAAATGGGACATCAGGACGGAGAAGTGATTCAACACTCTATGGTGACCAAGTCCATCGAACGGGCGCAAACCAAAGTAGAGGAAAATAACTTCGGAATTCGTAAGCGATTATTGGAATATGATGATGTAATGAATATTCAGCGAGAAGCGATTTACACAAAAAGAGATAATGCGTTATCTGGCGATCGTTTGGCGGTGGATATCAATACGATGCTAACTTCTTTGACAGAAAGCTTGGTAATTTCACACCGACAAAATGGATCTTACGAAACCTTCCGCGAGGCTTCTTTAAAATACGCCGGAATTGATCCGGAAATCACAAAAGATGAATTTGAGAATGGCAATGAAGACGATTTAGTCGATCGTTTCGAAGACCAGTTTTTAAAATTTTACGAAGAAAAAAATCGAAGAATTGCCGAATACGTGATGCCATTTATCAGAAATGTTCACGAAAATCAGGCGAATCAATACAAAAGAGTTTCTATTCCTTATGCGACGGGACTGACCAAAGGGATGAATGTTTCAGCTGACATTGAAGATGCCATTGCTACCGACGGAAAATCTATTTCCAGAGATATTGAAAAAGCCATTGCACTGTCCGTGATTGATGAAGAGTGGAAAGAACACTTACGATCTATGGACGAATTAAAAGAATCGGTTCAGGCTGCTTCTTTTGAACAAAAAGATCCACTGGTGATTTACAAGATGGAAGCGTTTAATTTGTTTGAACAACTCATTCAGTCGATCAACGAGCAGGTTACTTCTGCTTTGGCTAACGGAAGAGTGGTCATTGTATCTGACCAAAATGTTCAGGAAGCTAAAGAAAAGAAGACGGATTTAAGTAAAGTACAAACAAGTCGTCAGCAGGGAGGAGCGAGTCAGGAGCGTGGCTCAGCAGCAGCAGCCAGAGCTGCGGGGGAGAATGTGAGTAGACAAAAACCCGAAACCTTTAAGCGAACCGAGAAAAAGGTGGGACGGAACGAACCTTGTCCTTGTGGTAGTGGAAAAAAATATAAGCACTGTCATGGGAAAAGATAGATTTTCTTAGTCCTGAGAATAATAGAGATAATGGTCAATGATGGTTTTCGTCATTGACCATTGCTATAAAGTAGTCTGTTTTTTGTTATTTTGTGAAAAAATTATTCGTATGAAAAAATATAGCAGTCTGCTTTTATTGATATTGTTTCTTATAGCAGGGAGCGGTCAAGTACAGGCGCAGCAAAATGTTTATGTAAAAGAAGCAACGATCATTACCAGAATGATGTTTCATCTTGGACAACAGAATCAGCTTAACGAATATGTGTCAGGCTGGAGAATTCAGATATTGGCTACTACAGACCGTCAAATGTTGGAAAAAGTAAAAGCAGAATTTCAGCGAGATTATCCGGGAATGCTGGTAGACTGGCAACACGACAAGCCCTATTATAAGTTAAGAGCAGGGGCCTTTGCTTCTAAATTAGAGGCTACGGAGCTTTTATACCGATTAAAGAAAAAATTTCCTAGTGCCTATCCTGCCAAGGACAATCAAATTGCGGCCCGTCAGTTATTAGGATATTAATTATTATCCAGCATGAGTAATAGAAATGTAGCTTCGGGATTAAAGAATCTTGATTGGATCACACTTTCCTTGTACCTGAGTTTGGTAGCTATTGGTTGGTTGATGATCTACGCCGTTAGTTACGAAGAAGGTCAGGGGGTTACAGAAATGATTTTCAGTTTGGATAACATTGTCGGAAAACAAACCATGTTTATTGGTATTTCACTGATCATACTATTATTGCTGCTATTCATTGACTGGAATTTTTGGCGGACTTTTGCCTACCTTATTTACGCATTTACCATCATTATGCTGATTCTGGTTCTGATCGTCGGAAAAGAAATTAATAATGCGACCTCCTGGTTTGCAGTTGCTGGATTTACCCTTCAACCGTCGGAGTTTGCTAAATTAGGAACTTGCCTGGCCATGTCAGCCTACCTTAGTACATATAGCACTCAGATCAGTAAAATAAAATCGCAAGTAACGGCCATCGGATTATTTGTATTACCGATTATTTTGATTTTGCTGCAACCAGATGCTGGATCTGCACTGGTATTTACTTCTTTTTTAATTGTTTTATTTCGGGAAGGATTTAATGCTAATGTGTATATACTAGGTATTTCGGTAACGGTTGTTTCTATATTAGGATTGGTATTTAATCCAGTCTATATTTTATTTGGTCTGGCGCTGCTAGCGATCTTAGCCATGGTTAATTTTCAAAAAAAGAAAAAACTATATTGGTTATTGGGCTTCATGGCATACGTAATACTGAGCATTAGCGGAATGACGCTGGGTTTAGAAATACCGATTCTGGCCATTACAGGTGTCGTCTTATTGGTGATGACCTATTTGCAGTACCAAGGCCGCCGTCGGGATATTATAAAGCCAATGTATTTTCTTTTGGCGGTTGCTGGATTTTTTGCGGTCGCTTCAAATTATACGTTTAATAAATTACCACGCCATCAACAAGATCGTCTCAACGTTTGGCTACAACCCTCCAAGGCTGATCCAAGGGGAGCATTATATAATGTTATTCAATCCAAAAATACCATTGGTTCCGGAGGATTACAAGGAAAAGGCTTCCTGGAAGGAACCATGACCAAACTCAACTATGTTCCCGAACAGTCCACTGACTTCATTTTCTGTACCGTAGGAGAAGAGCAAGGTTTTGTAGGAACCTTAGGAATCGTTGGTTTGTTTTTATTATTTTTATTAAGAATTACCGTACTGGCGGAACGGCAAAGAGCAGATTTTTCTCGCTACTACGCCTATAGTTTTGCCGGTATATTATTTGTCCACTTTTTTGTCAATATCGGTATGACCATGGGATTAGTCCCGGTTATTGGTATCCCATTACCATTCATTAGCTACGGAGGTTCTTCCATTTTGGCATTTACGATGATGACGGGTATCTTATTAAGCCTGGACAGCAATCGTGTTACTGCATGAAATTTACACTAGAACATCAAGATCCTGGCTCTAATGCCAGAACGGGTACAATCACGACTGATCACGGTCCTATCCAAACGCCCATTTTTATGCCCGTAGGTACGGCGGGTACTGTTAAAGCAGTTCATCAGGCTGAATTAAAAAAGGAAATTGAAGCGGAGATTATTCTTGGTAATACTTACCATCTATATCTTCGTCCCGGAACTGATATTTTGAAAAGTGCGGGTGGCTTACATAAGTTTATTAATTGGCCTCATCCCATTCTGACAGATAGCGGAGGGTATCAGGTTTATTCGCTTAGTCATCGGCGTAAAATTAAGGAAGAAGGCGTTACTTTTCAATCGCACATTGATGGTTCCCGGCACTTTTTTAGTCCGGAGGTCGCAGTTGATATACAACGTGCAATCGGTGCGGATATCATCATGGCGTTTGACGAATGTACGCCTTATCCCTGCGATTATCGCTATGCGAAAAAATCGATGGAGATGACCCACCGTTGGCTAAAAAGATGTTGTGATTATTTTGACAAAGGACAGGGGCACTACGGTTATGAACAAACTTTCGTCCCCATCGTACAAGGGAGTACCTACGATGACCTGCGTAAACAATCCGCAGAAACCATTGCCAGTTACGAGCGGGACGCCAATGCAATCGGTGGACTTTCCGTAGGAGAGCCGGCCGAAGAGATGTACCGGGCAACCGAATTAGTCTGTGAAATACTACCAAAGGATAAGCCACGTTATTTAATGGGAGTGGGAACTCCCGCAAATTTACTGGAGTGCATTGGATTGGGAATAGATATGTTTGATTGTGTGATGCCGACACGAAATGCTCGTCACGGGTATTTGTTTACACAAAACGGAATTATCAATATCAAAAACGGGAAATGGAAAGATGATCATAGCCCGATTGATCCGGATGGCCATTGTACAACGACGCGGACGCATTCTAAAGCTTATCTGAGACATTTGATTCAGAGTAAAGAAATTTTGGGCGGACAAATAGCGAGTTTGCACAATTTGAGTTTTTATCTATGGTTGATGCAGGAAGCCCGAAGACACATCGTTGCAGGAGATTTTTCGACCTGGAAAACGAGTATGGTAGAGCAAGTGCAGCGTCGGTTGTAAGGTGGGGTGTTCAATTAATTGTGACTAATCAATTAAATCAATTTATATGAATTATTTATAGTAAAGTGTTAATCAGTCTCTTTTTACGCAATGCTAACGTAATAAAAAACACAGATTATCGAACGGTCCCGTTGTAATCGCAGTAAAAAATAGATAAAGTGTGCCACCAGTTTGAATAAAAAGTAGACTCTTTGCATGTTAGTTAGTGGTCTGTTTCTTCTAATATGAATTCACAATAAAGGGGAGACCAACCAACTAATAGCCAAATAGCCAACTGGCAAATAAAAAACTATGCTTAAAATTCTAGATAGATATATTATAAAGAAATTTCTGTCTACGTTTTTCTTTTCAGTCCTCGTATTTACCCTCATTTCTATCATCATAGATTTGAGTGCAAACACCGAAAAATTTATTGAGGGCAAAGTCCCGGTGGGAGAAATTTTTGGCGATTATTACCTTAATTGGGTATTGTGGATTAATGGATTATTATTTCCACTTTATGCCCTGATTGCCGTGGTTTTTTTTACGGCTCGGATGGCTTATAACTCCGAAATCATTTCTATTCTTAACGCGGGAATTTCTTTTCGTCGGCTGATGCGGCCTTATATGATCGGTGGATTAATTTTATTTGGAATTCATTTGGTAGGAAACCATTATATCATTCCGATGGGAAATCAAAAGCATTATAGTTTTCAGCATCAATATATCTGGAAAAATAATGACAAGGGGAAAACCAAAGATGTTCACCTCTTTATCGGACCGAACACCAAAATTTATATTGATCATTTCAATAAAAAAACCCAAAAAGCAGCTGATTTCCGTATTGAAAAGATTGTTGATAATAAAATAGTTTATTTGCTTAAGGCACAGTCGGCCGAGTGGCTGGGGCCACCAGATAAGTGGCGAGTTAATAACTACACCGAGCGTACCTTTGATGGGGTAAAGGAAGGGTTTGTCAATGGTGAAAAACTAAATATGGATACTACATTTAATCTGACGCCGGAAGACTTTGTACGCTACGTAAATCATAAAGAAATGCTGACGACTCCAGAATTGTATAGGTTTATTCAAAAAGAAAAAGGACGTGGTGTCGGCAATACCAAGGTGTATGAAGTTGAGCTCCAACGTCGTACTGCGGAACCCTTTACGATTATTATTCTGACTTTAATTGGATTTGCAGTTGCTTCCCGTAAAGTTCGTGGCGGGATGGGTTTGCAACTGGCGGCCGGGGTTGCGATTGGTGCTATCTTTATTTTTGTTTCAAAATTTTCCACTACCTTTTCGACTAATGATAGTCTCCCCGCTATTATTGGGGTTTGGATACCCAATTTTATCTTTTCAACTATTGCGGCTTTTATGATTTTAAGATCAAGAAGATAGATCAACTATCAGGGCATTTAAAGGATTGTTTTTTATTGATTTTATAAACAGGAACTGTCATTCAGCGGACTGACTTTCATTTTTTATTGAAAATAGGAAAAGTTTAATAAATTCATAATTGTTTAATTTAAATAATTGATTGTTAGATAAATACGAATATATAAAATGTATCAAATATTGTTTTTAGATTAAAATTTATCGTCACTATACAGTTGGTTGGTTTGATTTTGTTTAACTTATGCGTATCTTTGATTTACCAGATGTAAAAGATTTTTTTAATCTACTAAAACTAATGATATGACTGTTCAGGAATTCAATATAAAATTTAACAAGCTAGATAGCTTACTTCATAATTTTGCGTATAATCTGACTAAGAACGGAGAAGACGCCAAGGATCTTTTTCAGGAAACTGCTTTTCGGGCGTTGACCAATCGGGACAAATTCCGGATGGGCACCAATTTTAAAGCCTGGAGTTTTACGATCATGAAGAATATTTTTATTAATAATTATCGTAAGAAGGCACGTTCTAAAACGATCATTGATTCTACCGATAATATGTTTTACATTAATTCAGGTAGTAATGCTGTTGATAATGGAGCAGAGTCTAATATTATGATGGAAGAGCTTTCCAAGATGATCGGCGGACTGGATGAGATTATTCGGATTCCGTTTTTAATGCATTACAAAGGGTTCAAGTATCAGGAGATTGCCGATGAGTTAGGGTTGCCTCTGGGTACGGTGAAGAGCAGAATATTTTTTGCCCGCAAAGAACTCAAACAACTAGTTCTTGGAAGATATGCCAACACAGAATTGGTAAAGCAGCACGCAAAGATTAGTTAAAATTTAAAGCTAAAAATAAACAGTAGCGGTATGGCTTTGGTCGTACCGTTTTTTTTTGGCTATTTTTGGAAAATGACCAATATTTTTACTAAAAAACTACTTGACTGGTTTGGAAAAAATCATCGTCCGCTGCCGTGGAAAGGAGAAAAAAATCCTTATCTAGTCTGGTTATCAGAAATTATTTTACAACAAACAAGAGTCGCCCAAGGACTTCCTTACTTCGAAAGATTCAAAGCCGCTTACCCAACAATTACAGATCTGGCCAATGCATCGGAAGATGAAGTTTTAAAATTATGGGAAGGTCTCGGCTATTATTCCCGCGCTCGGAATTTACATTTTACGGCCAAGGATATTCGCGATCACTATGGTGGTATTTTTCCTACAGAATACGAGGAGATCTTAAAACTAAAAGGAATTGGAACTTATACGGCGGCGGCGATTGCCTCTTTTGCGTACGATCTGCCTTACGCAGTTTTAGATGGGAATGTATTCCGTGTTTTATCCCGATATTTTGGGATTAAGGAACCGATTGATACGACTACAGGAAAAAAAATATTCACTAAATTATCACAAGAGTTATTAGCGAAAAAGCGACCGGCAGATTACAATCAGGCGATTATGGATTTTGGTGCTACCCAATGTGTATCTGCCAAACCCAATTGTAAAATTTGTCCGTTGGTCAAATCTTGTATTGCTAAAAAAGAAGATTTGATAAATCAATTACCCTTCAAGTCAAAAAAATTAAAAAGGCGTAGTCGCTTTTTCCATTATCTGATCATAAATTATGGAAACGAAATTTGGATTCGTAAGCGCACTGAAAAAGATATCTGGCAGGGACTTTACGAATTTCCTTTGTTGGAAACCGAAAAATTACTGGACCGAAAAAATCTGGAGAAAAAGAAAGAATACCAATTGATTATTCCTTCGGAAGCAACGATTACTCGTATTTCGACTCCCTTTTCCCAACAACTAACTCATCAGAAAATTAATGCTTTATTTGTAGAAATTAGCGTAGAAACATCACTAAGCGAGGTGCCAGAAGGATGGATGAAAATTTTGCGGGAAGATTTGAAAACCTATGCATTTCCACGCATTATTGATTTGTATTTACAAGATAAATCGCTATATTTAAACTTTTAGGAATATCGAAAACTGGACAGGCATTTACTATAATACTTCTATTAAATAATTAAACGTAAAACTATGATTAATAAAGTCATCATTGTTGGAAATTTAGGGAAAGATCCAGAAGTCCGACACTTTGAAGGAGGTTCTTCCGTCGCCTCTTTTCCAGTAGCTACCAGCGAAAGCTACACGGATAAAAAGACAAATGAAAGAAAAACGGTTACCGAGTGGCACAATATCTCATTATGGGGAGGTTTGGCTGGTGTAGCAGAAAAATACCTTAAAAAAGGAAATCAAGTTTATATCGAAGGGAGTCTAAGAACGCGAAAGTGGCAAGATAAAGATGGTAATGACAGATACACCACTGATATAGTCGGACGTACGATGAAAATGTTAGGTGGTAAAGATAGTGGTAACAGTAGCAGTCAAGCTCCAGCGCCTACTGCCGAAGATGCACCAGCAGGCGTAAAAGAATCTACTGCCTCTACGACGGCTAGTGGAGACGGAGACGATTTACCATTCTAATCAACTATTAAGACTAAAAATCGTATTTTGTTCTTCTAAAGTCGTTTGTGCTTCTGCATAAACGACTTTAGTTTTCTTGACTAATAAACCAAACATTGGACATAGCGTCGGATAATTTATCGTTTAGCCTTTTGTTCTGGATGTTTCCGGGAATGGCCATTTCATGGGGAGGCCTTATTTTAGGTATTTTAATTGTGGTTTTGTTGTTGGTTTGTTCTGCTTTGATTTCCAGTTCAGAAGTGGCTTTTTTTTCCTTAACCGCCAGTGATTTTCAAAAATTAGAACAGGAAAATATACGATCTTCTCAGAACATTTTAGCGCTCAAGAACTTTCCTCGTCGCCTGTTGGCAACCATTCTCATCAGTAATAATTTTATCAATATTGGAATCGTTATCCTTTCGGATTATATTTTTCGAATGGCCTTACCTGTCATTAATTTCGTAAATATGATGAAGAGCGTTCCGGATAACTGGCTATTGTTTGGGATAACGCGCACGCAATTGGGTGAATATACACATTTTGGAACTACGGTTATTGGTGTTACATTTTTGTTGGTCTTATTTGGTGAGGTAGCTCCCAAAGTCTACGCAAAACTTAACAATATGAGGATAGCACGATTTATGGCTAGACCATTAATGTTACTTTCTAGTGTTTTTAAGCCTTTGAGTAATCTTCTCGTTTCAGGAACTAAAGTTATTGAGAGAAAACTTGCAAATCATACTGGGGCTAGTAGTACGAGCAAGGAAGATATAGATCAGGCAATTGAGTTGACGGTTAAGGATGAGCAGCAGGAAATCGATATCCTTAAAGGAATTGTGAAGTTTGGGGAGGTTTCTGTAAAGCAAATCATGTGTTCTCGCGTAGATGTAGTAGCGGTAGATTTCAAAACGACTTTCGTCGAATTAATCAAACAAATCAAAAAATCTGGCTATTCTCGGATACCGGTCTTTGACGAAGATTTTGACAACATTACTGGTATTTTGTATGTAAAAGATTTACTTAAGTTTTTAAACGAGGCAGATGATTTTGAATGGCAGGGGTACATTCGACCGGAAGTACACTACGTACCGGAAGCTAAAAAAATCAGTGACCTGCTAAAGGAATTTCAAAGTAAGCGACAACACATGGCCATCGTAGTGGATGAATACGGTGGGAGCTCGGGCATCGTAACATTGGAGGATATTATGGAAGAGGTAATTGGAGAAATTAAGGATGAATTTGACGACACAATTGAGGTAGAATTCAAGAAAATCGATGACTTTAATTTTTTTTTCGAAGGTAAAACATTGCTTAATGATGTTTGTCGCGTGGTAGGTATAGATACTGGAATTTTTGATGATGACAAAGGAGATGCAGATTCTTTGGCAGGTTTGTTATTAGAGATTATCGGATTTATTCCTAAAAAAGGCCGGGTGGTTTACAGTGGAGAATATCGGTTGGAAGTTATGGTGGTCAATAAACGTAGAATTGAACAAATTAAAATTACCCTACCAAAAAACAAAAAATAAAATTACCGTAATGAATCAATCTAGTTATCGTGTGTTACTCTTTTTGTTGGCCTGTTTTATTGGTTGTTGGGGTTGTCAGAATACGACTGTCTTTACACCCAAGCCCCGTGCTTTTCCAAGAGTGGTGTATCCGGAAAGAACGTATCAACAATTTGACGAGTCCTATTGCGATTTTTCTTTTACCTATCCGACCTACGCCAGAGTCCAGCAGGATACTTTGTTTTTTGATGAAAAACCCGCCAATTCTTGTTGGTTTGATTTGAATTTCCCAGAATTTAACGCACGACTTTATTGTACTTATTACCCAATTGATCGAAATAATACTTTTGAAAGGTTGAGGGAAGATACTTATAAGATGGTGAACAAGCATATTGTCAAAGCTAATGCTATCGACGAGATTCCCATCAAAAATAACCAGGAAATAGGGGGCTTTATTTTTCGCTATAAGGGACCCACAGCAACACCGTTGTCTTTTTTTCTCACCGATACTACCGAAAATTACCTGAATGGTGCATTATATTTTCAATCTCGTCCTCGGCCGGATTCTCTGGCGCCTGTACTAGCTTTTATTCAGAAAGACATTGAAAAAATGATTTCTTCTTTTGAATGGAAAAAATAGGTTTTTTACCCATTAAGGATTAGAATCTTAGAATTTGTAGAAACCATATGTTAAGGGGTAAAAAGTCTAAAAAAAGCGGATCAAACCAAAGGTTCAACCCGCTTCCTATTTTGAAACAAATAACTATTTTTAGTTGAAAGATGACCAGACCATGTCTAATTATCTTTTGCTGTAGCCTCCGTCGCTTTCTCTGTTTTGGTTTTCTTCTTAGAAGTTTCGGCTGACGCAACGTCTTCTGCTTCGATATCTTCTGGCTCTAGATAGTCGTCACCACCCGCAACTTTTGCTTTAATTTTTTCTTCGATCTCCAAAGCAATTTCTGGATTATCTTTTAAGAAAAGCTTAGCTGACTCGCGACCCTGTGCAATTTTACTACCTTGATAGGCGTACCAGGAACCACTCTTTTCGATGATGTCCTGATCTACTCCCATATCTACGATTTCGCCGGTCTTAGAAATACCTTCACCGTAAGTAATGTCAAACAAAGCAATTCTAAACGGTGGAGCTAATTTGTTTTTCACCACTTTTACTTTTACGTGGTTACCTACCACATTTCCTTCTTTGTCCTTAATCGCAGAACCGGACTTACGAATATCTAACCGAACGGAAGCGTAAAATTTCAGCGCATTACCACCCGTAGTGGTTTCAGGATTACCGAACATTACACCGATCTTTTCTCTTAATTGATTGATAAAAATACAGCAACAACCGGTGTTACCAATGATACCCGTTAATTTACGCATGGCCTGAGACATCAATCGTGCTTGTAGACCCATCTTAGAGTCACCCATCTCTCCTTCAATTTCACTTCGTGGCACTAAGGCAGCAACGGAATCTATTACCAGCATATCTATCGCACCACTACGGATCAAATTTTCCGCGATTTCCAGCGCTTGCTCACCGTTGTCGGGCTGAGAGATTAGCAAATTTTCCGTATCAACGCCCAGCGCTTGTGCGTAGAAGCGATCAAAAGCGTGCTCTGCATCAATAAAGGCAGCGATACCGCCTTGCTTCTGACACTCTGCGATGGCATGAATTGCCAGGGTTGTTTTACCAGAAGATTCTGGCCCGTAAATTTCAACTACCCGGCCTTTTGGTAATCCGTTGACTCCAAGTGCGAGATCAAGGCTAAGAGAACCAGTAGGGATCGTATCGATTTCTACTACTTGCTTCTCACCAAGTTTCATGACAATACCTTTTCCGTAAGTTTTTTCGAGACGACTTAGTGTCATCTCTAAAGCTTTTTTCTTAGCGTCGTTTTCTTTAGACATTATTAAAATATTTAAATGTGAAGATGATGTACAACAGAATTAAAGGTGGATTAAATGTTGTACAAATTTTTAATTTAAAACAAACAAACAATATTGTTTCTGATGCAAATATAAACGAATTGTTTTGGAGTGCAAACTTTTTCTCAACAAAATCATTATATTTTTTTCGTTTGTCCTATATTTAGTTAGACATACAAAATAATAAACCCAAAATAATGATTTTTGTTTCATATGTAAACAAAAAAAGATTAAAAAGATTAAATTATTTTATTTTTAGACAAAATGACACCAATATTTGAAGTGAAGTGTCTTTTTGTCAGAATTATTTTGCAGATTTCGGAAGATGTGACCTGAAAGTTGGTATGGTATAACCCTTGATGTAGGAATTAAGTGTGATTGCGAGTGATCGCAAAATTATTTTAAAAACAAAAAAATTTATATTATGACTTATTTAGCAAAAGTAAATCCACGCAGAAGAAATGCTTTTTTTCCTGCTCACTTTGATGCTTTTTTTAACGAAGTAGCAAAGAACAACACGTTTGTAAATCAAAAGCCGGCCGTTAATGTATCGGAGACTGATGAACAGTTTACATTGGAAGTTGCGGTGCCTGGTTTAAAAAAGGAAGATGTTCATCTGAAAATTGAAAAAGAGACCTTAATTATCGGTGCAACCAAAGAAGAGAAGACAGAAGAGATGAAAGATAACTATACGCGTCGAGAATTCAATTTCAGTAATTTTGAACGTCGGTTTCAATTAAACGAGACGATAGATGCAGAAAACATCAAAGCAAATTTTGCGGATGGAATCTTAAACATCGTATTACCAAAAATAGTAGAGGAAAAGAAAGAAACGAATCGTGAGATAGTAATTAGTTAAAATTCCAAGAACACTGATTTTCTAGTCAGATGATTAACAGGAAATTTTTTCATTTCCAAAATTAGAAAAGGCCGGAAGTAATTGCTTCCGACCTTTTCTTTGTTTTAATTTTTAAAAATATTTTTAAGTTTATTTTCTTTTCACTTTTATTTTCTTTCCGGCTTTTAGATCGTAGGGATCATTTACGTTATTTAAAACCAGAATATCATTCATGGACACTCCACTAAACTTCTCAGCAATTTCGTGTAAGGTTTCATCTTTGCCAATCAAATAGTACAGATATTCATTATCTCGTAGTACAGATTTAGCAGGTAGATATTTAATTTGTGGTAGTGTCTGCTTTTTCTTTGAAAACTTTCGACTGGATGGCTTTTTTGACCGAAGCGTATTTGGCTTTTTAGAAGTCACCAAGCTAATATTTAATGTTTCAATAGGGGCCAGTTTATTAAATTTAGGATTATTAATCATCTTAGGCGTGTAAACCCGAAGTTCGCGACCCGGTTTTAGCGTGTAACCAGCATTTCGGTTCCACGTTTTTAGATCCGTAGTCGTCACCCCATAATAAGAAGCAATACCTTCGTAAGTTTCACCTGCGAAAACTGTATGAATAGAGGTATTTTTATTTTCACTATAATCCACCATCACTGGTGCTGGAATTGGTTTAACATTAATTCTTCTTACCTCCGAATCCGGACGCCCCAGGTGACTCAGTAGATTGCTCATATACTGATGAGGTAACACCAAATTACTTCCCTGACGACTGCCGGGAATATATTTCTTTTTGTAAGAAGGATTAAGTTGTTCGATAATATGCATTGGAACACCCGTTGTTTGATTAATCTCGCGAAAGCTGATTTTTTTATAAACCTTGATCAACTCCGTCATCTGTAAATCAATTTCCGGATAAACGGGAACAAGATTGTGCTCTGGATAGTAATTTACGACGTAAGTAGCCGCGATAAAAGCAGGAACATAGTTTTGGGTTTCTTTCGGCAAATATCGTTTGATACGCCAAAAATTTTTACTACGTCCACGCTTGATGGCCCGATTAACCCGTCCGGGACCACCATTGTAAGCGGCCAGGGCTAGTTCCCAGTTATTGTAACGTTTATATTGTTTTTTTAAATATTGGGCAGCTGCCAGGGTAGACTTGTGCGGATCTCGGCGTTCATCGACCGTACTGTTAATCTTAAGACCATTTTCTTTTCCGGTAGGAGGCATGAACTGCCAGAGTCCCACCGCACCACTACGGGAAACCGCTTTAGGGTTTAAAGCAGATTCGACAATGGAAAGATATTTTAGATCGACAGGTAGATTATTTTCAGAAAGATATTTTTCAAACATTGGAAAATAAATGCTGATCCGTCCGAGCATTGCTTCGGTATGCTGCCTTTTTTTAACCGTATAAGTATTAATATAACTTTTGACGGCGGGCGTAAATCGCGGTGGAGCAACGGAACTGGTGAGCCGACTCAGGCGATCGCGGATTTCGCTATCGCTAAAAGTAGGAATAATTGTACCGTAATTATACGAGGACTGGATTGCCGTTTGACCATTCAAAGAATTATGAATCATTGTCAAAACGATCACCAGAAATAGACTGTAGGAATAATGTCTCATAAGATAATACAAATGTTTGAAGTCTTCACTCCTGATACTGGAGCAGAAGATCGACTACAATAATACAGTTATGATTCTAAAAAACGAAAGCAAATGCGATCAACAATTCGCTGAATACCTTATTTAACGTTTTATTAGAGAATTAGGAAGTTTTGAACAACTTCTGTACCGTATTCTACGGAAAAAACGGATACAAGTTGGGATTATTCTAAATTATATACATAAACCTTACAAAATAGATGATTAAACCAATCCATCTATAAAAGAACCTTCATCAAATTAGTCACATGCTCACTTTAAGTAACTTTATAGCTCTTCCTGCCAGTTTTCTTTTACACCGATCACGGGCAAAACCAAGTAATAACCATTGTGGTTAGGCGGGATAATTTCCTTACGGTAAGAAGGGTTAAGCTGGGCAATCGTACTTTTACTCAAGCCGGTTAGTTTTGCAATTTTGGTAAAAGAAAATCGAGTATGAATTTTCTGAACTTGTGTCATTTGCAAGGTATAGTCAGGATATCGAGGACGAAGGTTGTAAAATTGATAATTTTTCATTGCGTAATTGACTGCAATAAAACGATCAAGATAGTGCTGTGTTTCTTTTGGCAGCGCAGACCGGATATCCCAGAAGGAAGAACCATTGGTGCTACGTAATTCTTTGTCTACTCGACCAGGCCCACAATTATAAGCAGCAATGGCCAGTCCCCAGTCCTGATAGCGAGCGTATAACTCCTGCAAATATTGTAGTGCCGCATCAGTAGAGCGATAGATATCCTTACGTTCATCCACGTAATCGTCAATGACTAGTCCCATCATTCGGGCCGTAGGAGCCATAAATTGCCAAAGACCAACTGCACCACTGGGAGAGATTGCATTGGGATTAAGGTGAGACTCTATAACCGAAAGATATTTTAGTTCATTCGGTAAATTATGGGCCGCCAGATACTCTTCAAAAATTGGAAAATAGATCGTGGAATTACCAATGATTCGCTGGGTACTAAATTTTCCCCGAACCAGATAGCTATTAATATATTTCTTAACGTTTTTATTAATACGCACCTCGAATATATCATGAATACCTGGAGTCAGATTTTCCTTGATCTCTTTTTTTGATCGAAAAGCAAAAGTTTCTTTTGCCAGGCTTTCTGTTGTGGAGAAAAAACAAAAAACAGCAAAGAGAGAAATTTTAAAAATTGTCTTATAAGCCATGGGATTAAATTTGGTCCAGAAAAATTAGCAAAAATCTAAAAATCTGAGGACTGATAACAACATATAAATAAAGATTTTCTCTAACCGTTTCTTATGTTTTATTTTTATGATGAAAAATTAAACAGTCAAGCAGAGCATGAAATTTGTGTTTATTTTGGAACGTGGGAGAATACCGTGTTTGGATTTGATTACAAATTTGATACAAAATTAAGGGGCATCCGGAGAAAGAACAATACCAAAAACTGGTAATTAAAGTAAAGTATTATTTTTAATGTATAAATTGCTTGTTTCGATACTGTTAGCGAAGCTCAGTAAGCTGAGTTCGGTATGTCGGCCGGACATAACCTGTATGCCAAAAGGCATGCTTTCCTTGTTTTTGCCCAAGGGGATGGCAATCGCTGGGATGCCCGTCATATTGGCTTGTACGGTATAAATATCCGCTAAATAAGCAGCGACCGGATCGATTGATTTATCACCAATCTTCCACGCAACGGAGGGAGTAACGGGCATGACCAAGTAGTCATACGACTGAAAAATTTCTTTGGTTTGCTCGGTGATTAGCCGACGAACCTTTTGTGCTTTTCCATAGTAAGCATCATAATAACCTGAACTTAGTACAAACGTTCCCAACAATATTCTGCGCTTTACTTCCGTACCAAAGCCTTCAGTTCGCGACTTTTTATAGGTTTCTTGCAGATCGTTAACCTCTGTACTTCGGTGTCCATAACGCACTCCATCGTAACGCGATAAATTAGTAGATGCTTCTGCCGTTGTAAGCACATAATAAGCAGGAATTAAGTAATTCAGTAAGTCAAAATTCAAGCCAATTACTTCATGCCCATTTTTCTTTAATTTTTCCAGAAATTCCAGACTCGCAGACCGAATTTCCCCATCCATAGAAGGGTGATCCAGTGCAGATTTGAAGTAAGCGATCTTTTTTGGCCTCGTTTGGGTATCTAATGAGGTATACTTTTCGACGGTTTCTGGTGAAGCGGTACTATCGTAAGCATCCGGTCCGGCCATTATTTCTAGCAGAAGGGCTGCATCCGCTACGTTATTAGTGATGGTTCCAATTTGATCAAAGGAAGAAGCATAAGCCAATAATCCGTAGCGTGAAATTCGTCCGTAAGTAGGTTTAAAGCCCACCAATCCACAAAAGGCAGCGGGTTGCCGCACCGAACCTCCTGTATCACTGCCCAAAGAGGCCAGACAGGTATCCGCCTGGACCGCGACTGCGGAAGCACCCGAAGATCCACCGGGGACCCTGTTTTCTCCCAACGCATTAATCGTGGGTCCGTAAGCAGAATTTTCGTTCCCTGAGCCCATCGCAAATTCGTCGCAGTTGACGCGTCCGATGACGATGACATCTTCGTCCAGGAGACGCTGTAACGCAGTGGCGGTGTAAAGAGATTCAAAGTCAGCGAGAATTTTAGACCCACCCGTAACGGGATGATCTTTATAACAAATAACATCTTTGATCGAAATTACCATTCCGTAGAGTCTTCCAACAGAGGTGGCATCCGCCGTAAATTTTTTGTCTAGCTCTTTTGCACGTGTGATGGCCTCTTCTGCAAAAACCTCCAAATAGATATTTAGTTCTTTAGTGGATTCAATGGCTTTGAGATAACCTGAGACTAACGTACTAACGGTAAGATGTCCAGAGGCCAATTGCGATTGGATAGAAACAAAATTTTTATTTTCCATGAAGTAGTAAGTATCGAAAAAGTTATTTCAATTTTGTTAATAGCTCGGTAAGAGTGTATTTTTCCTGTTCTCCTGTGGTCATATTTTTGAGCGCTAATTTTCCGGAGTTCATTTCATCGCTACCAATTACGATCACAAAAGGTACTGCTCTAGCGTTTGCATATTTCATTTGTTTACCCATCTTCGCCGGTTCGGGATACAGTTCTGCGGAAATGCCCACGGTTCGTAATTGATTTAAAACAGAAAAAGCATATTCGTGTGAAGGTTTATCGAAAGCGACCAATAAACATTTTAGTTGGACTGCAATGTTTTCTGGAAATAAATTAAGTTCCTCCATGACATCAAAGATCCTGGCGGCTCCAAAAGAAACACCAACTCCAGAAACACCTTTAAGCCCAAAATTTCCGGTCAAATCATCATAACGCCCACCTCCACCGATACTCCCCATGACTACGTCGTTGGCTTTAACTTCAAAAATACAGCCGGTATAATAACTCAATCCACGCGCCAGCGTACTATCAAATTCCAGTGTGTTCGTAGCGGGCTTAGAATCAAAATATTTGTGAAATTCTTCGAGTTCTTCAATTCCTTTGAGTCCTGTTTTACTATTTTTAAAGAAATCCTTTAATGGTTTTAAAGTGGTAACGGAAAGCATCTCTTGAATCTTTTTAATAGCGAATGGCTCTATACCTCGATTTGCTAATTCTTTGGTAACCCCTTCCATCCCGATTTTGTCGAGTTTATCAATTGCGGTGGTCATATTGATGAATTTATCCGCCACACCCGCAGCATCTGCCATTCCAAAAAGCACTTTTCGATTGTTGATTTTGATGGTCACGTTGATCCCCAAGTTTGTGAAAACCTCATCATAGATTTGGGCCAGTTCTGCTTCTAACATCAACGAATCAGAACCAACTACATCTGCGTCACACTGATAAAACTCCTGGTAACGTCCTTTCTGTGGGCGATCCGCACGCCAGACAGGTTGGATTTGGTAACGCTTAAAGGGAAAATTAATATCGTTTTGATTCATCACAACGTAGCGTGCAAAAGGGACGGTCAAGTCGTACCTCAATCCACGTTTAGAAACACTCTGCGTAAATTTAGCGGAGTCTTTTTCTGCGAAAGCGGTCGCATCCGATTTGTTTAAATATTCCCCATTATTCAATACTTTAAAAAGTAATTTATCTCCTTCGTCACCGTACTTACCCGTCAGCGAAGAAAGATTTTCCATGGCAGGTGTCTCAATGGGCTGGTAACCATATTTAACAAATACCTGGCGGATGGTATCGAAAATATAGTTGCGTTTGATCACTTGCGAAGGAGAAAAATCGCGGGTGCCCTTGGGAATTGATGGTTTCATAACCGGAGGATAAATTATTTTTGATAAAAAATAAACAGCAGACGTACTTAATTAAAACTCATTTTTCGATGAGAATGATGGCAGTAAATGGTGAGTAGTAAATAGCCATTGCTACGTTAAAAGGCAGATGTAAATTGCTTTAAAAAGCGAACATCATTTTCAAATAACAAACGGATATCATTAATTCGGTAGCGAAGCATTGCTTGTCGTTCGATTCCCATACCAAAAGCGAATCCGGTATATTTTTCCGAGTCAATTCCACAGTTTTCCAATACCTTTGGATCTACCATTCCACAACCTAGGACCTCTACCCAACCGGTATATTTACAAACATTACAACCTTTTGCATCACAAATAAAACAAGATACATCCATTTCGGCACTTGGCTCGGTAAACGGGAAATAAGAAGGTCGTAATCTGATTTTAGTATTAGGACCATACATCTCCTGCGCAAAATATAGCAGAGTCTGTTTGAGGTCCGCAAAAGATACATTTTCGTCGACGTATAACCCTTCAACCTGATGGAACTGACAGTGCGCACGCGCCGAGATCGTCTCATTTCGATAAACTCGTCCCGGAGCAATAATCCGAATTGGTGGTTTTTTATGGGTCATGACTCGGGCCTGCACAGAAGAGGTATGCGTCCGTAACAACATAGAGGTACTGTCCTTTAAGTAAAAGGTATCCTGCATATCACGGGCAGGATGATCTTCGGGCGTATTCATGGCGCTGAAATTGTGCCAATCATCTTCAATTTCACGGTCTTCAGCTACGGTAAAACCGATACGGGAAAAAATATCGATAATTCGATCCATCGTTATGGAAATGGGATGACGGGAACCCAATGCGATTGGTTCGCCGGAAGCGGTGAGGTCCAGTTTTTGTGCTTCGGAAGCGGCTGCCGCGTTGCTTTGTGATGCCTGGAGTACCGCTAATTTTTTTTCGGCGGCCTGCTTGGTTTCGTTGACCAACTGACCGTATTCCTTCTTCTGTTCGTTGGGAATATTACGAATCTCACCCATCAAGGGTTTGAGAATATTTTTTGATCCCAGATATTTGATCCGAAATTGCTCAATTTCTTCTGCTGTGTTGGGATTGGCAGACTGAATTTCTGCTAAGATGTCTTTTACTTTGTCGAACATACCGCTAGTTTTGTTTGAAGTGAACAAAGGTAATATATTGTAGGGAATTATGCTATCGGCTCATTTATGCCCTACCAAATAACCAGTAAACGCAATTGAACAGGCACTGAGTTCCAAGAGGAGGTTAAAAATAAACCCATGGTATAACCAAGGTGGCAATTATCCAGCAGATGATGGTCAGGATTCCTCCGACGAGCAGAAAGTCTCGGAATTTATAATTTCCCGGACTAAGAATTAAGGTATTGGTTTGGTAACCAATGGGTGTGAAAAAACTCATATTGGCCGCAAACATAATGGTGAGGAT
>CALLLR010000254.1 GCA_938008185.1 uncultured Saprospiraceae bacterium | reverse complement strand
GGTAATAAACCAGTAATCAGAGCCACCCAGTAACGGCTCCGTCCGATCAAAGTCATTTGGACTTCTAGAGAGCGAGGCAATTAAGAAGTTACCGTTGTTTGATTGTGTTATTTTAAAAGGCTGATCCCGATCGGAAGCACCGATAGAACGATCCCATAAGACGGTGCCCGTCTGATCAATTTTAACCATCCAGATATCTCTTTCTCCATAGCTGGGCTGTGTCTTTTCTCCGGCCGCACCAGAGTAAGATTCTCCGATCAATACAACGCCTCCATCGTTGGTTACGATCATGTCCCGTAAATTATCCGCGTCCATACCGCCGTACGCCTGATCCCAGAGCGTATTACCGTTGGCATCCAAATTAACGACCCAGTAATCCGACAATCCTCGAGAAGGAGCGGTTCGGTTTCCGTCGTCAAGTGAAAAACTAAGACCACCGACCATGATATTTCCGTTGGGTAATTCTACCAGAGCGAATGGTTGCTCATCTCCCGTTCCACCGAGGGTTCGATCCCAAAGTTGATTGCCATCCGCATCCAGCTTGACCACCCAATAGTCCGATCCGCCAATATTGGCTTCTGATTTTTCAAGGGCAAGACCAGAGTCCGAGTATCCTGCGAGTACAAATCCTCCGTCGGAAGTTTCTATGAGCGTCGTCATACGATCTTCCGAACTATTTCCCTGAATCGTTTTGTCCCAGAGTTGATTACCGTCGCCATCCGTTTTGACCACCCAATAGTCGATACAGTTCCAGCAAGCACCAAAAGCGGCAGTCGTTTTGGTTCCGTTAATCCCCGTAGAGGAATGTCCTCCAAGCATAAAGCCACCATCACTTGTTGGTACCAAAATTCGTCCATTGTCAATCAAATTCCCTCCGTAAGTATTTTGCCAGATAATATTTCCGTTGGTTTGATCTACCTTCGCCAACCAATAATCAGATAGTCCCCGGGAAGCCTGCGTAATCTCTCCACTAACGTTAGAAGTATGAGAGCCGAAAAAGACAAAGTGACCATCGTCCGTTTCGGCCATCGTTTGTAGCTCTTCGAATCCATCTCCTCCCAGGGTTTTATTCCAGGAGAGATTGGTCTGTGCAGAAAGGTTGAAAATTGGGAATAGAAAGACAAACCACCATAAGCTGGTAGTCAGAAAAATGTAAGTACCGAAAATTCTAGTAGAATCTTCTCTGTTCATGGGTTAGCTTTAGTTTTATAAAAAAACTATTGTAATATATAGAGGTTATTTACGAAAATAATACGAATTGTAGAATATTTCTATGTAAGAAATGTATGAGGTGCCAAACGTGTTTAAACAAAAATAAGATTATTTTTACTATAAAGATGTCTTGAAAACTTAATATTATCAATTTTAAGGCTCAACTTTGCAGATATTTAACATTTGAATAATTCTATGCAAAAAAAAATATTAATTACTGGTATTTCTGGTTTTGTTGGGTACCATTTCACAGGTAAGCAACAACCGAACAGGCAGTTATTTGGTACTTATCACCAAAATCCCGTCCAATTGGAAGATATCAACTGCTATCCATTGGACATTAGAAATACGGAAGCATTTATTGAGCTATTAGAGCAAATTCAGCCGGACACCGTTATTCATCTTGCGGCATTATCTAATCCGAATTATTGTGAAAATCATCCCGAAAAATGTCAGGAAATCAATAGTGCGGCCACTTTTCACCTGATTACCGCCTGCCAGGAACGCGATATTCACTTCATTTTTGCTTCTACTGACCTTGTTTTTGACGGTAAGATGGCACCTTACAGCGAAAAAGATGCTACCAACGGAATTATGACCTACGGCTCCGATAAAGCAAAAACCGAGTATTTGGCAAATTTAATGTACCCTAACAAAGTGACAATCGCTCGCCTTCCCCTTCAGTACGGCTGGTGTGAAGAAGCTCCCAATTTTTTAACTAATTGGGTCAAAACCCTACAATCTGGTGAAACCATTAACGCTTTTACCGACGAATACCGGACTGCCGCGTGGGCAGGTGATGTAGTGGATGGCTTACTTTTGCTGGCAGAACAAGAAGAAAAAGGAATTTGGCACCTTGGCGGACCAGCACGTCAAAGTCGCTATGATTTTGCGGTGGAACTAGCCAAAATACTAGAAATAGATACTACATTAGTCCTTCCCGTTTTACAAAAAAATATCAAAATGGCAGCCGCTCGTCCGGCCGATGTTAGTATGAATAGCGAGAAAGCTGTTCAACTAGGATATGCCCCTGGAATGGCGGCAAAGCGGTTGAAAATGATTCTGGGAAAAATCTAGCTGACAGACTTGTTGGCTTCTCTTGAACGTGCAAGCACTTTAAGTAAAGAGAAAGTATTTCTAATAAGTACCAAAGTAACGGCGTAGAAACCACTCTAAGGTCAGTAGACCCAATAGGATAAAACACAACCACCGAATATTTATTATTGAACGGGTTTTAGAAGTTTCGTAGATAATGGGTTTGATGGTTCCTTTTTCTTTAATCCGAGCAGGTAAAGCGCTCAGCTGATCGGGATAAATGAATTCACCACCATAACGGGCACTCAGCAGTCGAAGCAATCCATGATCGGCGGTGGTTTCGTAAACCTCCAGTTGTACCGGCCGAATACTGAACTGGCCCTTGTGATTCAATTCCACGCCATTGCTCATCACGGCAGCCCGATAACTATAATTTCCCACGGGTAAAAACCCTGCGTTTAGCGTATAGGTAAGTCCGGTTTTGGAAAAGGTGAAATTAAAATTTTTGCCTTCGCTGTCGGTGATCACGATGGTCGCATCCAGATCGTTGATCCGTTCGTAATTATTGTTGTATAATTCAGCATCAAAGAAAACGGCCTCATTCTCATTAAAAATATTCTTACTCACGTCGACTCTAAATTTTCGCTTATCTTCCTTGACGCTGAGAAACTGAAAGGCCTTACCCAATAGTTCGTCAAAGATCTCGTGGTTCTCATTTTGCAAATAATCAAAGAGTCGCCATTTCCAGATGCCTTCCGCCGCAAGCACCCCTATTTTTACACCATTATCTTTTCCGAATAAAAGTAAAGGGTACTTGGTATCGACCTTACCAATTCGTTGATAAAGTAGTACTTCGCTATTGGCATTATCGGTAAATTCGCCGAAGGGCGCCGTTAGTGGTGCAAAAGCAGGAAGCTTTTCAACCAGTTGATTATCAAGATTATAGCTATTAAAATTGGTCGCTACAATGGGTTGGACTGCGTTGGACTGCTGGGTATTGCCCTTAATAGTAATTATGGATTGGGCTGCGTTAAATTGCGGGAGTGCAGATTGAGTACCAATCACAAACAGATGCGGAATTTTTTTCGAACGTAGCGTCGATAAAACGGTGGTAGCATTTTGCGTTTTCCCGGGTAATTGGTGTAAAACAACAAAATCATACGCAGCAATATTCAAAGACGGATCAGTAATGAAAGCAGTTTCAACTTCGTAGTTTTTATTTTTTGAAATACTTTGTTTGATGGCCGAAATATCCGGATGTGGGGTATTGGCCAGCAACAATATTTTTTGTCGGGCATCAAGTACATCAATAAAAATTTCCCGTGTATTATTTGCGGTGGTTACCTCACCACTGACTTTGTTAACCGATATGCGGTATCGTTGTACGCCGGCACGATTGGCATCGAGGGTAATTTCTTTAGTTGTAAAAAAATTGTTTTTATGGATGGCAATTGGGAACCGTTGTAAGATATTATCTTTTCCTCCCTCGACGGAAGCAACCGTCAATGACGTATTTTCCCCTGCACAATTGATGGCAGATACATCTATCTGAATGGTAAATTTATCTCCGAGGTAGGCAATTCTATTATTAAAAATTCGCTTGATGATGACATCCTTTTTTGCGATCGTATCTCCGAGGGCGATCGTATATATCGGAGCGGCCAGTTTCGTTCCTGCGTAAACTGGATTACTCCCTTCGTTAAAAATTCCATCGGTGGCCATAATCACAGCGCCAAGATTTTGATTACTATACAGATCATAAACATTGCCGAGAAAATCCGAAATATTGCTTGCCTTATCTTTAAAGTCAAAATCAATTCCTTCCCGAACTTCGCTACCAAAAGCATATTCTTTCACATCATAATCTGCTTTAAGCGCTGTACTTAGATCGGTAAAGTCCTGTTGATACTTCGCCTCTTCTTCAGGCGTCATTTCTGCTAAAATAGACTCGGAAGCATCCTGTGCCAGAACCACTACTGGCTTTTTGGTTTCCATCAACGTGGATTTAAGTAGTGGAGATAACAATAATATAGCGATTGCACTGATACATAAAAATCTTACGACCCCCAATACCCAACTCAGCGTAGAAGTTCTTTCCGGGAAAGACTTATTTTTAAAATAGAGCACAAAGGCAAATACCAGTCCTAGTAACAGACATAATAAAAGATACCAGGTAGGATAAGGAAAGCTCAGGTTATTCATGTATTTAGGTTGCGTATTGAGTAATGGACCATTACTTAGAACGGCAAATTTAACCGATTTTAAGGAAGTAATTGGACCAAAATCAGTTACCATCCTTAATATTACGTAGTAAGTACGCAAAACTCGGTCAACTTGTTTTAAATAGAAGCTATTTCTCTTCCTTTGGCACTGAATATGTAGTGTTTATAAAAAAGTTTTATAATATGAAATATTTCCTATTTTCCTTATTGATGCTCTTCTCTGTAACTAGCGTAACCGCTCAGAACAACGAATTGGTGACGATGCCTGAGCTGGCACAAAAGATTACCTATCTTTCCGACAAATACGAAGGAATTCGTAATCAGAAGAATGAAATGTTGCTCAAATTCAAGCCAACATCTCCCGAAATTAAAGATCTGGACGCTCGTTTACTGGATCAAATGAACATCAATTACGCAGCAGCTAAAAAAATGATGGCTGCCAATGGTTTTCCCAACTACGATATGGTGGGCAAAGCAACTACGCACAAATTTTGGATGATGGTACAACAGATGGATACCTATCCCGACTTTCAGATGCAAGTACTGAGACAAATGGCCGGAGCAGTAGAACAAAATAAAGCAGACAAACTTGATTTTGCGTATTTGACCGATCGGGTGCTACTAAATCAGAATAAACCACAACATTATGGTACTCAGGTATATTATGATGAGTCAGAAAAAACTTATAAACCACACCCGGTAGATAATATTACCCGTACCAATGAGCGCCGGGCGGAAATGGGTTTACCGGCCCTGGATGCTTCTTTGGCCAACACCAACAAAAAATATGAAGGCGCAATTAAAAAAGAGTCAGCCAAGAATACGCCACAATTTGAACGGGTTCAAAGCGCAGATGCACCAGGTGGCTTTCGAAGAGTAAGGAATTTTTAAGAAGCTATTGGTCTTTGGCTATTTGCTATTTGCTTCACTCGATCGTGATTACCTTTATCATAATAAATACGTCAAAAACAGGTACTAATGAATTTTAGTACCTGTTTTCTACTAAATAGGCCAACCTTGTCGTTATAATTGTCGTTAGACAACTAGTAATTTGTATTACTGAAGCTGTAAACTTAGCTTATTCGACTACCTAATATAATGACAATGAAAAAATTCTTGCTGATTTTTGGTGCGCTATTCTTTTTAAGTGCTCCCGCCATGGCGGCTTATATTCTTCTTCCGATGGATTCGGAACAAAAAGATCATCTCAAAGCCTACGGGATTACATACTGGATTTTGAATAATAAAATGGAAGCGCACTGGCTGCTTA
>CALLLR010000253.1 GCA_938008185.1 uncultured Saprospiraceae bacterium | reverse complement strand
TAACTACTTGATAGTTAAGGGCTTAGGCTTTCGCCCAGTAGCGGAGGCAGGACTCGAACCTACGACCTTCGGGTTATGAGCCCGACGAGCTACCAACTGCTCCACTCCGCGATATTGGAGCGCAAATATACACTATTTATTGACTTTTGACAAATTTTACTTTAAGAAGTTTTGAATTACCTCCAAAATACGCAATAACCGAACTTGTTTAAGTTTCTTCTCACAAAAGATCCTTCTAGCATATTCTCTTTTTAAGAAAATAAAGAAGCAATTCGGTCTCAATCATTAAATTAATGCCAAGGGCCCAACATTTGGTGCTTTTTTTTCATATTTCTTTTTGCTCTTGATAGGAAATAATTACCTTTAGACTTGTTTATTGGCTTTTATAATGACGATTTTTTGACCGACGATTGCGGACATTCCTCGAACGACTATTTTGAAAGTTATTAGAAAATCCACACAACATAATATCTCTTTTAATTTTTAAACAAAATTTTAATTATGAATTTAATTTACAAAAGCTTTTTATGGCTGGTCGTGGGTGGTTGCTTTTTGCTCCAACCATTGCTTGCTCAAACTGCAGGTGGGCCTGATGACTATGGCTATACCTGGAAAACTTCCGATGCCCCTGATGGTCCCGCCTTCGAATGGGTTGACATCTCCGAATCAGGTACCGAAGTAACGGGACTAGGCGACGACAATTCTGTCTCATTTATAGATATGGGACTTACCTTTCAGTACTACTGGTTAGAATTTGACCAAATAAAATTAGGCTCCAATGGATGGCTTTCTTTTAACAATGTATCCAATGTAGCACACTGTTTTCCTTCCATTCCATCTTCAGGAGGCGGAAACAATTTACTTGCTCCGTTAATGGCCGATCTTAATTTCGATGAAAGTGCCAATCCCGCTCAGTTGTTATATCTGAATGATGGGGCCGGAAGATTCATTATTTCTTACATTAATGTCCCTTTCTGGATTAACGCGGTTCCTGCCTTTACGGGTAGTAACACTTTTCAGGTAATTCTGGATGCCAACGACAATTCTATCACGTTTAATTACCTCGACGTAGAATCTGGTCTTTATGATTCTAATGCGGCCTGTGCAAATGATGCCGTAATCGGTATTGAAAATACAACCGGTACGATCGGTCTGCAAGTTGCCGTACAGATGATTCCTGAAAATAATACCGCCATCCGGTTTGAATTTCCAGAAATGACCACTTTCGAAATCACCGATATTTCCGCATCCTACAATTCAACTCCTGATAATCTTGGAAAATTTTACCTGCCAACGGACGATATTCCAATCGTTGCTGGATTAACAAATGCAGGTAATACTGAAATTACCGGTGATATCAGTGTCTTGGCGCGAATTAACTCTGATGTGCCGACTGCCTATATTAATGGTGGTCAATTAGAGGATACAACCATCCCACCTGGCGAAACGGTAGCATTCGATTTGCCACCATTGAATCCTGCGGGGGTTGATCATCTTGCTGGTAATTATTCTTTTAATGTGCAAACTGGTTTAACGGGAGACCTGGTACCCTCTAACAATATAAACGTTTCTGAATTTTCCGTAGTAGACCTTTCCTCAGAAGACGGGATTACCTTATCCTACGTAAGATCTGAAACGCCTCTTGGCCAGGCTTCCTGGTCCGGTGGTGGTGGAGACAGTGGGATGGCCGTTTATATCGAATCTCCTTTTTATCCTGCCACCATTAAAGCGGTAGAAATGTTTGTACTCGGTGATGCGGCTAATATGGATGACGCCTTTACAATCCAGATTTACGACGACGATGGTTTGAACGGAGCTCCCGGAACATTAATCGGTTTAGAAACAGTGGATGCGGGAACTTATGATCCTGCCGGAGAATGGCTCTCAAAAGACTTATCTTTTCCGCTTACTATTACTTCCGGTGGATTTTATGTCGCTTGGGTAATGACTGGTAATACACTGGCCATTGGTACGGAAACAAACGAGCCTTTTTCCCGTCAGACGTACGAACTCGTTGGGGGTGCTTTCGCTCAATATCGTAGCAACGAAACCACGGATATTATGATCCGCACCATTCTGGAGAATCCGTTCTTCGTAGCGGTAGATGACATAGCTTTAGACAATGGTGTCAAAGTATTTCCTAATCCAACCAACGGAACGATTAATATCGATAACCAACTAGCCGAAGATGCTATCAGCCGCGTGCAAGTTTATAATACGCTTGGACAAATCATCCTCGACCGACCAATGAATATCGCCGCCGGAGATTTACAATCCATTGATCTCAGCAACCAGCCTCACGGTATTTACTACCTGAATATTCAAGCTGACAAAGCGCAAGTAACCCGTAAGATTTCTTTATTAAAGTAATTTCTTGATAAACAATTTCTTACTTTTAAAAGGTGCTTCTGATATAATCGGAAGCACCTTTTCTTTCTTCCTTCCTTTTTATAGACTTAACAAATTCAAGATTTATTCCTCCTCTATTCTTCTCAAAAGTCTTAAAAGATGTATAAACATCTATTTTGGCAACATATTTGATATAATTAATATATGAATCTAAAGGAATTAATCTAATTTTTCCAGATTCCTTCTTTTCTCCACTTATCAAATTAAAAAAGTTATTGACTAAAAACAGGTGGCAATTACGCGACCCGTTTCAGCAAAATCTGACATGATCCATTCGTGCCGAGCTTAGTCGTATTCCATATTTAAACTTTTTTAAATCACCTATCATGAAACAAGTATATCACCAAACCTCTGTCAGGGTAAGTCTACTTCTGTTTTCAATTATCTTTAATGCTGCGTTTATTTCTGCTCAATGCAGTCTTTCTTGTATCGGAGATGTCAACGTATCTCTCAGCAGCAATTGTACCGCTACGATGACTCCCGCAAAAGTACTTAGTGCTACTCCATCCAACTGCAATGGACCATTAACTGTTCAGGTATTAGATAGTAATGACGTGGTCATTCCTACCTCTCCGATTATAACAGGAGCCTATATTGGTCAGACCTTAAAAGTAATGGTAACCGATGAAGACTCGGGTATTTCCTGCTGGTCCAATGCATTTATTGAAGATAAAAGGCCTCCGGAAATTTTCTGTGTGAATGATACCATCAATTGTACGGACACGATCCCCATGGCCACCGCTACGGATAATTGTGGAATACCAGATATTACTTTTACGGAATTTCGGGAACAGCTCGACTGCAACACCGAAGATTTTACTTTTTTGGTAACCAGACTTTATACCGCTACCGACGCTCAGGGAATGACCGCCACCTGCATCCAGCAGGTACGTATTAGAAAACCGGTAGCTGCCGACCTTACTTTTCCACCTGATTTTGATGGATTCGCTCAACCACCACTCGATTGTAGTACGCCCAGCGCCGATCCGGAAATCACCGGATTTCCTACCCTCAACGGCCAGCCCATTGCGGATGCCTGCCTTATACAAACCTATTTTACTGATGATACTACCGTTGTTTGTGCGGGTACCATCAAAATATTTCGGGAATGGAGAGTGGTTAGCTGGTGTCCTTCGAGTATTCTTGCCGAGGCCACTCAATTTATAAAAATACTAGACAACACCGGACCCAATATCATCTGTCCAGCTGATACCACTTTTGGGACCGATTTTGACGTCTGCACCGCTACCGTTAGTTTACCCGTACCTACTGCCACGGACGATTGCTCTCCCACCGATAGTATTACTTTTTCTGTAGCATGGGAATTTGGGAATACTTTTGATCCGACGCCCAACGTTCCAATTGGCACGCATACCGTCGTATACACAGCTACCGATGACTGTGGCAATTCGAGTGTCTGCCTGACAAAGGTTACGGTAGTAGATGACGATCCACCAAACGTAACTTGTGAAACGTTTAGGACCGTTGGTTTAAATCAGGACAGTACCGAGTTTTGCGCAATCGAATTATTTGATGATGGTAGCAACGATAACTGTACTGCCGTATTAGATTCCTTCTGCATCCGACGAATTGACAATCCGATTTTTACTGATTGTGTCATTTTTACTTGTGATGATCTGGGAACTCCCGTCATGGTAGAATTCAAAGTCTGCGACGAAGCTGGCAATTGCAGTTTCTGTACAACAGAAATCATGGTGATGGATAACCTGCCACCAGTCATAAGTTTTTGTCCACCAGATACCACTTTATCTTGCGTGCAATATCCCGCAGATACAACAGTCACGGGCGCACCCATTGCAATGGATGCTTGCGGAATTTCCAATATTATTGTTGATGATGTCGAAGATCTTAACAATTGTAATGAAGGTACCGTTACACGTACTTTTACCGTTACCGGAACGGATGGCCTCACCGCCAGTTGTCAGCAAGTGATTACCTTCACGCCGGGAGATGATCCTGTTTATACATTTCCAGAGGATGCACAGGTAGAATGCCTGACGGATACCACTGATGTTACTGGCTTTCCTACCGCTACGGATGATTGTTCTAACGTATTTTTTATTGGATTTCAGGATAATGTTATTACCAGAATTGAAAACTGTCGCTTTACGGTCAGCAGAACTTTTACCATCTCTAATAACTGTAATGACTCCCTCACTACCGGCGTACAAATTATTGAAGTAGAAGATACTACGGCACCAACATTTGACGGCGCTGCTAATTCGATAACGTATAGCTGTGCCGATGACATTGTTCCTTTTACTCCGATGGCTATTGACAATTGTAATTCCGTAGTAGAAGTTACCCTGGACAGCAGCTTTGATAGTCCAGGAAGTTGTCCCGATAATTTTATCCGGACAGAAACTTATCTGGCTACCGATTCTTGTGGCAATGTATCCGATCCTTTTGTCTACACGATTACGGTCAACGATGATATCGCACCAACTGCCGATCCGCTTCCGGACCTTAGTTTCGCTTGTATCGCGGATATCCCGGCGGCAAGTATTACGGCGGTCACCAACGCAACGGATAATTGCAATGGTCCCGTAACCGTAAGTATCGTCGGGACAGAAACACCGGTAGTTTGTTCCGACACCATAATCCGTACCTACCGAATCACGGATCGTTGTGGTAATTCCAGTGATTTATTGCAAAATATTATTATCAATGATGACATCTCTCCGACGGCAAATCCACTTATGGACCTGGGACCTTTTACCTGTATCGAAAATATTACGCCTCCGGATATTAATGATGTAACCGGAGAATCAGATAATTGTAACGGTTCAGTAACGGTTGCTTTTTTGAGTCAAACTACCGGAGATAATTGTGATAACACTTTGATCAGAACCTATCGACTCACGGACGAATGCGGAAATACCTCAGACATTAATCAAAATATTTTATTAAATGATAATGTTGCTCCTACGGCGGACCAGCCCGCCCGCTTGACCAATATAGAATGCTTTACAGATATTCCTGCTGGCAGCACCACGGACCTGACAAATCTTATGGACAACTGTACTGGCAATGTTACCGTAACTATTGACGACAGCGGATTAATCGATCCGGGTTGTACGGGCATAATTGAAAGAGTTTTCGTTCTTACAGATATATGTGGTAATTCAAGTACGGTCATCCAGGAAATCGAAGTAGACGATCAGACCGCTCCTAACTGGGACCAAATGCCCACCACACTGGACATAAACACAAATTGTGCAGAAGATGTAACAATTATACCTCCTACTGCCACCGACAATTGCAATAATGCAACAGTGATGGTAGCTTCTGATGACACTACCAACATGATTTGTCTTAATCGCTTTATCAGGACGGTAACTTACGTAGCAACGGATGATTGTATGAATGAAAGCGACCCCTTTGTGGTGACCGTTACCGTGTTTGACGATGTCGCACCGATGGGTGTCCTCGTAGATACCGTAGGTCCGTTTGATTGCATTACGGACTATCCGGTTAACCCGAATGATGTGACCAATCTAACGGACAATTGCGCTGGATTAGTAACCGTCAGATTTGTTAGTGACACAGAGGCTCCGGTTTGTATGGGTACCGTTATACGAACCTACGAAGTTTCGGATGTCTGTGGAAACACCAGACAGATCACCCAAAATATTTTGATCGAAGATACCAGTTTCCCCACGGCCGATCCACTCGATGATTTAGGGCCATTTACTTGTGCCGATGATATACCCGCACCTGATATCAGCCTGGTCATGAATCCACGGGATAATTGTGGAGAAATAGTCACGGTTACCTTTTCTAATGATGAAACACCGGATAGATGTAATGGGTCTTTTTTAAGAACCTATCAGGTATCTGACGAGTGCGGCCATACGACCAATATTACACAGACCATTATTATTAATGACAATGTTGCTCCAGTGATGATTGATCCAACACCAGACGAAGTTTATGACTGTGCAGCATCTATTCCTGACACGATTTTGAATTTTGCCCCGGGGGTGGACAATTGCGGAGATGCGGTTACTTCGGTTTTATTACCGGATGATAATCCTTTCCGTCCGCTACAATGTTTAGATACGTTATTTCAGTCGTTTAGGTTGACCGATGTATGTGGAAATGATACGATCATCACCCGGCAAATCCTGATCAATGATTTGATACCACCTGTTTTTGTGGACCTGCCCGGATCATTAGATACCATGGTACAATGTCCTATTGATCCCATGAACATTACTCCGCCCACGGCGATGGATGCTTGTCGGTTTATTGACCAGGTACGGATAGCAAGTATCGACACAACCTCTTTTACTTGTGCTTTCGGATATACAGAACGGATTGGATTTGTGGCGACGGATGCTTGTGGTAATCAGACACCAGATACTTTCTTTGTAGAAGTAGTAGTTAATGATACGACGCCTCCTATGTTTACGATTCTTCAGAGAGATACCATGACGGACGACCGAGAGCCATTCCCACAACCTTTAATTTGCGGAGAACCGTTTATATTTACCACCGATGCAATGAATAACTGTGGTGATACGGTTGCTTTCCGCAGTCGAATTATCCGGGAGGATGGTTTTATCATAAACCTGACCGGTCCAACGATTGACCGTTCCTTTGATACAGGTGTTAATACGGTTATCTTTTTTGCGGAAGATGCTTGTGGAAACGTAGCCACAGATACCTTCCTCGTAGAAGTCGTTGATATAACCCCTCCCTTTTATCAGTGTATGCCAACAATCGATATTGATGTTGAGGCAGGTGTACAAACGGTAATCTTCGCAGACTTTATAGTTTTTGGAAAAGATGACTGTTCTCCTCTTTTAGATCCTTTTTTTGAAGAAACAGGTACTGATTCAATTGTCATAGATTGCTCGTCACTTAATGGTCAAAGTGCCAAAGATTCTATAGTCTCCATTTTCCTAAGAGATATTTATGGAAACCAACCAATCTTCCCCTGTGGTGTGATTCTTCGTATTCGGAATATAGATTGCCCAGAAATTCAAACAGTAACGGTAGCTGGACAACTCGAAGATCAGTCTGGCAACGGTGTAGACGATGTGGTAGTAGAAATAGCCGGCCCAGTGCTCAGCCAGCGAGTAGAATCTGCCTACGGCGGAACTTACTTTATGCCCAATTTAGAAATGCACGAAGACTACGAAATTATTCCTTATCGTAACAACGATTTACTGAATGGCATTTCTACCATGGATTTGATCATGCTCGGTGAACATCTGTTAGAGATCAGTACGCTGGATTCCCCTTACCAGCTAATTGCGGCCGATGTTAATAATGATGGTTCTGTTAGCGCCTTGGATATGATTGTGTTAAGAAGAGCTATTTTAATTATCGATGAGGAATTCCAGAATAATACTTCCTGGCGTTTTGTAGATAATGAATTTAGTTTTCCTGATCCGGCAAATCCATTTTCCAGTGCCTTTCCGGAAAGTCGATTTATTCATGATCTGAGTACCAACGAAATGGTTAATGATTTTATGGCCATTAAGATTGGTGATCTCAACGGCAACGCTGCCAGTAGTGGATTACAAGCAGGAGATACGCGTAGTGAAGAAGCGTTGATCCTAACGGTAGAAGATCAAATCCTCGAAGCCGGAGAATTGTACAAACTATCTTTTTCTGCGGATAACTTTATCGACCTAAAAGGATTCCAGTTTACAATTGATTATGACCCGTTATCGATTACTCCGGAATTTGAAAGTGAGATATCCGCAACGTTGACTAATTTTAATGAACAAAATATTGGTTTCACACAGCTGGACAACGGCCTACTCTCCGTTAGCTGGCACGACGTCCATCCAATGACGCTGGCCAACCGGGCAGCGGTCTTTACGCTGAGTTTCCGGGCGCAGGTAAATACCAGGTTGAGTAATGTACTGCAATTTAACAACGCGCTGTTAAGCGCCGAATCGTATACAGCAGATTTACAAACCCAAAAACTACAGCTCGAATACGAAGGTAATTTAGTCGAGCCTGATACAGATACGAAGTTTGCGCTTTTACAAAATCAGCCGAACCCGTTCCGCCAACAAACCGTCATTCCTTTTATGCTGCCCGAGGCAGGAAATGCGAGTATTCAGATTACGGATATCAACGGCAGATTAATCACGGAACACGAAGCCTACTACGAAGCGGGGTATCAGGAATTTATTCTGGACAAGAGTGAACTAAATGCCGGCGGTGTTTTATTCTATCGCCTGCAGAGTGGAAAATTTGAGGCGACCAAAAAGATGGTCTTGATTGAGTAGCAGATTTAATAGTTAATAATATTATTAAAAAATATTTAAGACTTTACTGTTGATGATTATTTTTAGCAGGCCCGAAATCATTTAGATTCCTGGCCTGCTATTTTTTTAGTCTACAAATAAGTATTCTAATTGCAATTGATTAAACGCTTGATTAAATTGCGCAACTTCATCATCCAGCATTTGATCAAAAACAGTGAGTTGTTTTTTGATCGCGGCGGAGAGTTCCTCTTTTACGGCTACATCCTGATCTGTCGGTCCAAAGTCTCCCATTCCTACCAGGCTATTGAGGTGGCCTAATTTATTAGTCAAACGGATAGGAAAATTAAGTGGATCCTGTCCCGACCGATTTTTTGTCTGGTACAATTCTTTTTCAATATTCCCAAAAGACTCCCGCATCTTTTTTGCTTTCTCCCGTAGTTCGGTCGTCCGGTCATCGTCTTTGTATTGTGTCTCAAAGGTTTTTAACTGTTTATTAATTTTCCTTATTTTTCGAATACTTTGGTGGGCCCGATCCACTGTTTTATTAATATCCGAAATAAAATCATATTGCTTTTGCATATCCGCTACCGTCGCTTCGGCATTTGGATTTGGTAGAATTCTAAACGGCTGCGTTTGTTGCTGACCATTTACATCAAGGGTTACCATGTACTCCCCCGGTACTGCTTTAGGACCGTTAAGATTCGCCCACCACAAGATCATTCCTTTCAGGGATTCAGCCCCATCAATCCGGGTATTCCAGGCGAAAGAATTCCCACCTTTTTTAATGGACAGTGAATCCTTTTTTTCTTTGGCGTGCGTGCTGTACATCTGAAGGGTATCTCCGCCCGGATTAAGATACGTCAATACGATGGTATCTTTTTTAGCATCAAAATCTTTAATATTAAAATAGGTCATGACACCACTTGGATGATTTTCACCTTCCGTCAGACTTTTTTGGGATCGGGCACGTCCACCCATCCGGTAGGCATCTTTAGGTTTAAAAAGGTGATTGGTATTTTTTGCCACGGAAGTGACCTGATGTAATAAACTCAAATCGTCCATTATCCACAGACTTCTTCCCTGCGTTGCGACAATCAAATTATTATCTTTAATCGTCAAATCCGTAATCGGTACAATCGGTAAATTTAATTGAAAAGAACGCCAGTTGCTTCCCTGATCAAAACTGATATACATTCCCGTTTCCGTTCCAGCGTAGAGGATTCCTTTGTGTTTTGGATCTTCTCGGACAACTCTGGTAAAGTGTTCTGCCGAAATTCCATTCGTCATTTTTTTCCACGTTTTTCCGTAGTCGGTCGTTTTATAAATATAGGGTTTAAAATCACCAGACTTGTAACGGGTACCCGCTACGTACGCCGTACCTTCGTCGTAATAACTTGGTTCGATACTATTAATCATCATCCATTCCGGCATCCCTTTGGGCGTCACATTTTCCCAATTAGCACCACCGTCCCGACTGATATGAATTAAGCCATCATCACTTCCCACCCATAAAAGACCTTCCTTAAGAGGAGACTCCGCCGCCGCAAAAATAGTACAGTAGTATTCTACCGAAGTATTGTCTTGGGTAATCGGTCCACCGGAAGATTTCATTTTTAAAGAATCATTTCTGGTCAAATCGGGACTGACCACGCTCCAGGACTGACCTTCGTTTTCACTTACGTGTACGTGTTGTGAAAATGTGTATAAACGATCTGGATTATGTTTACTAAAAATAATCGGGAAATTCCACTGAAAACGGTATTTCATATCTTCTACGCCGTGCCCCATCGGATTATCCGGCCAAACCGAGATGGAACGCGTCGTATTTTTTTCGTGATTTTTACGAGTCAAAAAACCATCATAACTTCCTCCGTAAACAATCTCATTATTTTCCGGATCAACGGCAATATGCGCACTTTCTCCACCGGCGGTTCTTTCCCAGTCCGACTCAGAAATACTACTCCCTTCGCTACGGTGACGAATTCGAAGAGTACTATTATCCTGTTGCGCAACGTAAATCCGGTACGGAAAAGCATTATCCGTCGTGACCCGATAAAATTGTGCGGTCGGTTGATTGTGGTAAGTACTCCAGCTCCGTCCGCCGTCGTAAGTAACCTGTGCGCCTCCATCGTCGCCGATGATCATCCGGTTGGGATCTTCGGGGGCAATCCAAAGATCGTGGTGGTCACCGTGTGGTGCGTTATAAGTACTAAACGATTTTCCGCCGTTGGTGGATTTATGGTAATTTACGTTTAAAACATAAACCGTGTTTTCGTCTTTAGTATCCGCGTACAGTCGGGTATAATACCAGGCCCGTTGTCGTAATTTTCGTTCGCTGTTTACCTTTTTCCATTTGCTGCCACCGTCGGTAGAAGTGTAAAGTCCGCCCGCTTTTTCATTTTCTACCATTGCGTACAATCGGTTGCTATTAACCGGAGAGACGGTGATTCCCATGATCCCTAAAGTTCCTTTTGGAAAACCTTCATTTTTAGAAACTTCTTTCCAGGTCTCTCCTTCGTCGGTACTTTTCCAGAGCGCCGAACCATCTCCTCCGGAACTAAAACTATAAGGGGTTCGACGGGCATTCCAGGTGGTGGCATAAAGCACCCGAAAGTTATTAGGATCAATAATCAAGTCTACGACACCGGCGTCCACGTTGCTAAATAGCGTTTGTCGCCAGGTCTTACCTCCGTCGGTACTTTTGTAAACACCCCGTTCTTTGGAGGACTGATAGATGTTTCCGAGTACGCCCGCGTAGACGATATCGGCATTGGTAGGATGGACGCGAATCCGTGGTACGTGACGACTATTTTTTAGTCCCATCGATTGCCAGGTTTTTCCGGCATCTACCGTTTTCCAGATACCGTAACCGGAAGATACGTTGCCCCGCAGGGTCTTCTCTCCCCCGCCGACGTAGATGACGTTCGGATCACTTTTGGCTACTTCGACCGCACCGATACTCCCGCCAAAAAATCCGTCAGAAATATTTTCCCATTCTTTACCACCGTTGGTGGTACGCCAGACGCCACCGCCCGTACTTCCCATATAAAAAAGATCAGGTTGTCCGGGAACGCCGGTAACGGCGGCACTTCGACCACCACGAAAGGGTCCGACGAGTCGGTATTCCAATGCGCTGTACACGGAGGTGTCGGGTGTTTGCGCGCTGGCTTCAAAGCTTGTCACGGAAATAATGATCAGAAGGAGAAAAAATAATTTGGGTCTCATGGTATACTACATTTGTTATAAAAGGTAAATGTAGGAAAAATTTAGGGGGAATCGAGAAGGGATTTGTTATTTTTTAATCTGATAAAACAATGGGATCGGTAATTTTTAATTCTGAGATGAGTGAACGATAAATTTAGCTAGTTAGCCAACCGGCAAACCAGGTAACGGGCAAAAACGCCCGCCAATTTCATAATTAATGACAAATTCAAAAAGTTACCGAACCATTAATAAAACAGATTTGACTTTTAACAGATAAAAAATAAATACTTCGTTTTTTTAAGTAAAAAACGAAGTATTTAAACAATCATTACTAGTGGTATTTTGTCTAAATCGACAACACCTTCACCTCTACCCGTTGATTTTTCTTTCGCCCGGATTTGGTATTATTACTAAATTTAGGCTTCCGTTTTCCGTAGCCTTTATAACGTACCCGACTGGGATCAATCCCTTTACCGGTGAGATAATCAGCAACCGCTTTGGCTCGTGCGGTCGACAACTGATCACAAAATTCGTCGGAAGGAATATTATTTGTATGTCCACCAATTTCGATTTCGACCGAGCCATTTTCCGTAAGAAACTCTAATAGCTCATCCATCATTGGTATGGAACTCGGTTCAATACTTGAGCTATCTGCTTTGAAATATAACTTATCCAGTCCCATGATTTGTCCTTCCTTCAAATTAGCAGCTGTCAAATCCGGAATCTGCTGATTTTTTAAATCAAATTGCAAATCTGCTACACAACCGTTTTCATCTTTTACGGTAACATCGTAACTACCCGCTGCGAGTTTATCAACCGTTGGTGCCGTAACTCCCGTGCTCCAGGTAAATTGAAAATTACCCGAACCACCGACCCCCGTTGCCGTTACTTTTCCATCCGTCGATACCTCCGTCGAAGCCCGTATTTTCTTTAATTCGATGCCTAAAGGTTCTGGTTGGGTTAATGTTACTTTCGCCGTTTGCTTTAATCCACTGGCATCTTCTACTTCGAGGGTATAATCCCCAGCGCCCAATTTTGCGATCGAAGCACCCGTTTGTCCATTGCTCCAACTATATTTAAAAGGCGATTTACCGCCCGTAACTGCTGCAGTCAGTTCACCAGAATTATTACCGTGACAATCAATCTCTTTTTCAATGTTTAGAGATACGGCTAAAGGTAAAATATCTTCGGTGATATCCACACTCGCCGTAGCCGTACAACCATTGCCGTCTTTGATGTCCACGGTATGCGTTCCCAGTCCGAGTTTTTCGGCAGACTCTGATTTTTCACCATTATCCCAGCTATAAGTGTAAGGGCCTTTTCCACCACTAACGGTTGCTTTTGCTTTTCCATCTTTATTATTAGCAGAAGCGGGCTGAACAACCGCTACGGCCACTTTAATTTCCGCAGGACTTGCCAATTCTATAGTCGCATTGGCTGCTGTTCCCTCGGCGTCGGTTACCACTATTTCATAGGTACCCGCCGCCAGACTTTCGGCTTTTTCGGCCGTAGCATCCGTTCCTTTCCACTCGTATTTATAAGGAGGTTTTCCACCGTTGACAGCCACTGTTAATGCCCCCGTTTTTTCACCATAACAATTAATCTCCCTGGTTGCTTCGGCCGTTACGCTCATCGGTAAAATATCTTCGGTAATTTCAATACTCGCCGTTGCGGAACAACCATTGCTGTCTTTGATATCCAAGGTATGCGTTCCCAGTCCGAGTTGCTCGGCGGTGTCCGATTTTTCACCATTATCCCAAGTGTAAGTATAGGGCCCTTTTCCACCCGTCACTTTAGATTTCGCTTTTCCATCTTTCTGATTAACCGAAGCATTTTGAGCTACCGTAATACTCACTTCGATGGCCTCTGGCTCTTCCAGTTCCACGGTTGCCGTAGCTGCGGTTCCTTCCGCATCGGTCACTACTATTTCATAGGTTCCCGCCGTCAGGCTTTCGGCTTTTTCGGTCGTAGCATCCGTTCCTTTCCATTCGTATTTATAAGGAGGTTTTCCACCATTGACGGCCACTGTTAATGCGCCCGTTTTTTCACCATAACAATTAATCTCCCTGTTTGCTTCGGCCGTTACGTTCATCGGTAAAATATCTTCGGTAATCTCAAAATCAAACTTAACACTACATCCGTTCTCATCCGTAGCGATCACATTTTGAGCGCCTGCCCCCAAGCCTTTAGCAGCATCTTTGGTTTCTCCACTACTCCACTGGTAGGTATACTTTCCAGTTCCGCCCTTAACGCTAACTTTTGCTTTACCATCCTTTTTTCCAAGGTTAGCCGAAGCGGTCACTTTCACTTCTCCGGTCAGCACTTTTGGGCTTTTGATTTCTGCGGAAGCTTCGCTCGATTTACCGCTGGCATCCGTCACTTTAACGATATATTTTCCACCAGGCAATCCAATAGGATTTTCTCCGGTTACATTCGTATTATTCCACGCAAAATTGTACGGAGGTTTTCCACCGTTCACCGTTACTTTTAAAACACCATCCTGGGTATCTGCGCATTTTAGTTCTGTTAAAACTTCTACGCTGGCATTGAGCGATAAAATATTTTCCTCAATAGTAAATCCGGCGGTGGTATTACAGCCCTTCGCATCGGTTACGACTACCTCATGATTTCCAGCCCCTAACTTAGCGGCACTATCCGACTTTTCTTTGGTATCCCATTCGTAGGTATATGGCGGCGTTCCACCCTTCACTTTCACAGTAGCTTTTCCATCCGCATTGCCCGTGCTAGCGGGAGCCTTTACATCGACGGTCACCATTAATACCTCAGGAGCTTTGATTAAATATTTTCCCACGCTTGATTTTCCGCTGTCATCACTAACGGTGAGTTCATAATTGCCCGCGGACAGATTTACAGGAGTCTCCCCTTTTGCTGTATCATTATTCCAGGTAAAGTTATACGGCGGTTTTCCACCTTTTACCGAGACGGCCAAAGCCGCTTCGCTGGAGTTGGCACAATTCAACGGTGCTGTTTGTTCAATTGTGATGGCCAGATCCGCAATATTTTGTTGAATTTCTACGGTAGCTGTATTGGAACAACCCGCGTCGTCGGTGACCGTAACGGTGTGTGTACCACCGGTCAGATTTTCGGCGGTCGCCTTTGCTTCCTGATTGTCCCAGTTAATTTTATAATCCGGAACACCTCCCGTTATCGTAACGGTCGCCGCAGCATCGCCGGCTCCGATCCCACTTTCGGGACGATCCTGCTGGATAGTTAATTTTACCGCCGGATCGTTGATGGTGACCGAAGCAGATTTATCTTTACCTTTACTATCGGTTACCGTAACCGTATACTCGCCGGGGGCGAGGCCTCCTGGTGTTACACCTTTCATTTTGGGGTCATTCCAGGCATAAGTATATGGAGGATTTCCTCCTTCAACGACCACCTTTAGTGATCCGTCAAATTCGAAAGCCCCGCAACTAATTGGATTCTCCACTAGGGCACTAACGGTAATTGCGTCTTCTTTTTCGATGATAAAAAGGCCCTTATCCCGCGTTCCGACCCACAGTGCATCATCCTGATCCACTTTGACCTGGGCGGCAAATTCACTGGTATAATACTCGGGAGCCGCGAAGGGTTCGATCGTTCCCGTTTCGGGGTCCATCCGAGTAATAATCTCAGAGGCGAGCCAAAGTCTGTTTTTGCTATCTAGTTCAGCGTCAATTAATAATCCCTTGAATTGTCGGGGATTGAGTTCAATTTCCTTCCATTTATTTTTTGCGGTCACTTCCCAAAGCCACTCTTCCGAGATGACGTAGGTTTTGCTGCCATTGAAAGCGACACCGACAAAGGCCAAATATTTTTCGTCCAGATTCCAGCGGCCGTTGCGTCCCCAGACGATTCCTTCGGGTGTTCCGATCCACATTCTGCCGGAAGGTTCTATTTCAATAAAATTTATAAAATTAACTTCCAGGTCGGAATTATCTCTTGTAAAGTGCTTAATTAATTGTAGAGGCGTCAAACTAAACTGATAGAGTCCCGTTTCGGTAGTACCGATCCACAAATGTTGTTTGTTTTGATCCAGATGAGCCGTATTGATATCAGAAAGATCAGGAATAAACTGTTTTAGGGCGGTTTTGGAAACCCGGAGATCCGCATTTCCACTGCGATATTGTAATAAGGCCCACTCGTCGGCACGCAAAGGTTCTTTGACGGCGTTGTTAATAGAAAGTACTTTGAAAAGTCCCTCGGAATTTCCAACCCACTTTTGGTTGTCCTGGTCTACAAAAACGTTCCAGACGGGTTTGGATTTATCGACGGCATCGCCGCGTTCTACCCGCATTTTTTCCTGAGCGGTAAGTTGAAAGGTTAACAATAGTAAAGTAAAAACGATCAGTATTTTATTCATCATCGGATTGGTATAAAAAAACCACAAAACTAAGCAAATTGGGTTTATGAGCATGTTTCTTATAATTCAGTTTTTATAACGAATTCCAAGGCTAAAATGTTATACTATTGAAATTGTAGAAGAATGGCCACAGCGCGTAAGGATATTCTTCTATAATTTCTACTGGATTCACCCCATTTTTTGACGTTGCAGCATCATTTTGATATGAATTTGAATTATTTTTTGTTTTTCCTGCTCATATTTACGGTGCTATCTTGTAGTTCCGAACAAAAAAAATGTCGCTATGGTAAGGCCGAACCGATTTTTGCTCCTTTTTACGAAAAAGTAGTCAAGCATAAGTTTGACCAAAAAGGACAATTAACTTTTGAGCATATTATTTTTGACAATAAGATGGAACTAGAAATCCAACAATCGGGTTGTGATAATATCCGGCAGGTTTTTAAATTTAAGATTCCGGAAGATGTTCAGAAGCAAAAGGCTGACTATTTTAAAGAAATGACCATCCAGTTTTTTGGGTATTTAAGTCTGGTAAGTGACCAGCATTTCAGTTTACATCACCTTGGAAAGGTTGTTAGTCAGCACTTTGATGAGATAAAATTGGGAAAACCGTTCATGATGCAGGAGAATTATTATCTAAAAATTGACCGAATTGCGGGGGAAAACGAGGCTATTTTATTGGTAGAGTTAAGCAGTAGTTATTAGTTTAAAACTATATAAAAAATAAATATTTACGGAAAATTTTGTTTTAAGGAAACTAACTTATACATTTACAGTAGAGAAAATAAACCTACACTCGAAACACTTACCTCAAGCAGTCCCATCATATAGACACATACTATTACTTCTGTAGCTTTTTAGCTACGGCAATCTTTGGTTGTAGAAGTAATTTTCAACATACTATGAAAAAATAATTAACCATGAGTAAGTTTTTTCTTATTCTATCCAGTCTCTTATTGGGGATTTGGTTAGTAGGTGGTTCGTGGTGGTATGCTAATAAATTTGGTGTTCCAGTGCAGACCATTACCCATCCGAGTGTTTTACCAGTTTTAAATGTAACGGACGGTGATTTCACCATCATTAGTCAATCTAATTTTCATTTCCGATATTCCAGTGCAGAGGTAGTGGTTCCGTGGGAGACGGAAAAGGGACTGAAATCATTAGTCAACTATCTACATAAGCATCCCGATCGGAATGTTGTTTTAACCGGGAATTATAGTCCCGACGAACGTAATACCACCCGATATCTTGACTTAGGCTTCGCCCGGGCCGACGCTATCCGGAACCTCTTAGTCAGTTATGGAACCGATAAAGAGGATATTATTATTCAATCTATGGTTCGGGATGACCTTAAGTTTAACCGGAATTTACTTTTTGATGGGCTGGATTTTAGTTTCGAAAAAAAGAATACTCCATTTAATCTTACCTCTCCAAAAGAGAAATTGGTCAACAAGGCTCAAAATGTAGAAAAAGTACGTCCGCTTAATTTATATTATGACAATAATACAGATTTTGTGGATGATGACTCTCCTCAATTAGAAGACTATCTGAGTAAACTGTATCTCTATTTAAATACTTACCCGGATTCGAAAGTACTGCTGACAGGACATACAGATAATGTTGGGAGAAAAGGTCGAAATGAAGAACTATCCAAAGCAAGAGCCTTTAGTGTAAAGACATTAATGGAGAAATCTGGAATTGCAGCCCAACGCATCCAAGTTGATTATCAAGGTGATAAAAAACCGCTCGCTTCCAATGCCACAAGTAATGGACGCAAGAAAAACCGCCGGGTTGAAGTAAGAATAATCAATTGAACAGCAGGTGATAATAAGAGGTTGTATAAAGTTTGATTTTATATCCCATGATATTTAAATAATTTTATATCTTTAGGCCAATATTAAGATTAGAATACAAGTTTATTTTTATTCTAATCAACAATCTACTGATACTAAAGAAATAAAAACGATCATGCTTCAACTCGCAATCCCCGTGTTCGTACTGATGTCTGGTGCAGCTTTGCTTGGTTTTGTGGTTGCCTGGACCTGGCGAAATTTGGCAATCCAAACATTGCGGTCTGAATTAATTCAGATAAAAGATGTTAATTATCAAATTGAATCCGAACGGCAAAATTTGGTTCAACATGCCAACTTATTGCAATCTGAAAAAGAGCGGCTATTACGCTACCAATCAGAACTAAATGAAGAAAAAAAAGGCCTGATTGTCCATTTGGATACCCTGCGTGCCGAAAAGATTACGCTGGAAAATTTATTACGCAATAACAAAAACAACGGATCAAATAAGATCAATCAGGAAAAACTGAGCGCATTAGAAAAAAATTTAGCGATTCAGCGAAAAGAGATTAAGAAAAAAGAAGAAGAAATACAAATATACCGTCAGCAACCCGAGGTAGAAGAACTAAAAGAACGGTTTAAAAATAAATACGCGGAGAAGAAAAAAAAGTGGGAAGAAAAATATCGTAGCCTTCATTTCAAATTGCTAAAAGTAGCTAGAGAAAGAGATGAACTAAAAAAAGGAATCGTTCCCGTTGAACCCTCTCAGAATCTTTCTATCGATAAAAAAGAAAAATCGCTGGATAAGATTAAAAGAAAATTCAGCGAATGGCAAGATCGTTCTCACAACATTCATGGAGCAAAAAAAACCGGTTTTATTTCTTCTGATTACGGTGAAATAGAAAAAAATCCAAAAGATGTTACAGAGGAAATAATTGATGACCTCAAAATAATTAGTGGTATAAATGCCTCCATTGAAGAAAAATTAAATGCTCTGGGGGTTTATCGCTACGAACAAATTGCAAGACTGGAAGGAAAAGATATCCTCCTGATTAATAAAATATTAGACCTCCACTCCGACTATATTCTGAAAAATGAATGGGTCTCAGTGGCCAAGAAACTTAAGTAGAAGTAGTATCAGTAATTTTGGACACCCTGTATCATTCGTGATATAGGGTTTCTTTTTTACATTATCCGGTTCTTCTCCGTCCGAAAAACCAACCATTACTTCCATCAATTCCTTATATTTGCACCCTGAAAAGAAGCGTTCTTATTCAATATGACGCCAGGACATTAAAACAGAGGGAGAAGTACTTCACCCAATTTACTACCACCAAAATAAATTTATAATACAATGAATTACGATCTGATTGTCGTTGGAAGTGGCCCCGGTGGCTACGTTGCTGCTATTCGAGCCTCACAGCTAGGCCTTAAAACTGCCATCGTGGAACGCGAATCACTGGGCGGTATTTGTCTCAACTGGGGATGTATTCCCACCAAAGCGCTGATCAAAAGTGCACAGGTTTTTAATTATATCAAACACGCCGAAGATTACGGAATCACCGTCAAAGATGCTAAAGCGGATTTTACCAAAGTCATCGGCCGAAGTCGGGACGTTGCCAACGGAATGAGTAAAGGTATCTCCTTCTTGATGAAGAAAAACAAAATTGACGTCATCATGGGAACGGGTAAATTGGTCCGTGGCAAAAAGGTAGAAGTTACTGCTGCTGACGGCAAAACCCAAACGCTCGAAGCCAAGCATATCATCCTTGCTACAGGCGGACGCGCACGACAGCTTCCTAACTTGCCAATTGATGGAAAGAAAATCATCGGCTACCGCGAAGCAATGACTTTGCCCAAGCAACCTAAAAGCATGGTAGTAGTTGGTGCCGGTGCCATCGGTGTTGAGTTCGCGTACGTGTATAGCGCCATGGGAACAGAAGTAACCGTTGTTGAATTTATGGAACAAGGTCTGGTACCTCGAGAAGATAAAGACATCTCTAAAGAATTGACGCGTGCTTTCAAAAAAGAAGGTATCAAGGTTCGTGCGAATACCAGCGTAGAAAAAGTTGATACCAAAGGAAAAGGTTGTACCGTAACTCTTAAGGATCGTAAGACTGGTAAAACCGAAGAATTAAAATGTGATGTGGTACTGTCCGCTGTAGGAGTGGCACCAAACACTGAAAATATCGGATTAGAAACATTAGGTATTAAAACAGATCGCGGGATGGTTGAAGTAGACGATTACTACCGAACCAACGTAGACGGAATTTACGCCATCGGAGATATTCTAAAAACACAAGCATTGGCCCACGTTGCCAGTGCGGAAGGAATTACTTGTGTAGAAAAAATTGCAGGACATCATCCAAAGCCTATTAACTATAACAATATTCCTGGTTGTACTTATTGTATTCCAGAAATTGCTTCTGTCGGTTATACCGAAGCAGGAGCCAAAGAAGCTGGCTATGAAATTAAAGTAGGTAAATTTCCTTTCTCTGCTTCTGGTAAAGCAAGTGCTGCTGGTGCAAAAACAGGTTTTGTCAAACTTATTTTTGATGCTAAATACGGAGAGCTGCTCGGTGGACACATGATCGGAATGAACGTAACCGAAATGATTGCTGAAGTTGTAACCGCTCGTCAGTTAGAAACAACGGGACACGAAATTATCAAGACGGTTCACCCACACCCAACGATGAGTGAGGCAGTGATGGAAGCGGCGGCAGCGGCTTATGATGAGGTGATTCACCTTTAGGTCTTTGACCGTTGAATCGCTTTGCTTGTTGAATCGCTTCGCTTGTTGAATTGTTGAATCGTTGAATCGTTGATTTGTTTAATTGATTCGGCAATCATCAACTTTAATAGACTAGAAAATAAAAACTCCCTTGAGCGTTTGATGCGGTTGAGGGAGTTTTTTTTAGAAAAATAGTAACCTAAAGGTTTTAATAACTCGGTGGAAGTGCTGGGTCAAAGGTTATAACAGTTTCTTGATCTGTAAATCTAATCTAAATATCAGGAGGACGGAATGGTGATGTGGAGTGGACGCAGCGATAGCAAATTGGATCTCATCTCACTTTATCTCTAGTCATTCTTAGCTGCCAGGTAATTTATCACCATTTACACTTAATTTACAGATTTTATTGATTCTGGCTGTTCTGGTCTTCTCTGTTTTAGCAAGTTTAATCCATCTAAGAACGAATCTTTTACTTGAATCATTAATATTATCGAAGAACTCAAAAGCACCACTATGTTTTTCTAATGCAATTTTGAGGTCTTTAGGAATTATCAATTTATCAACGTCATCCATAAAATCCCAGAGTCCACTTTCTTTACCTTGTTTTATTGAGTCAAGTCCAAACTGATGCATTCTGTTCTCTTTTGTTAACCTGTTTGCTCTGTCTTTATAGGATTTTGCCCAATGCTGTACTCTTCTTGGAGAAATTAGTTGCATTGTTTTCTTATCATCTACCTTTCTTCTTATTCCATCAATCCAACCAAAACAAATTAATTCATCTAAGACTTCATTTCGTGATACGTATTTATCCTTTTCACTTTTTTTGAAGGTCACCAACCATACTGCTTCATCCTGAGAAAAATGATTAGTTAGCCAATTTCTTAACTCAAGAATAGATTTGATTTCAATCTTTAAAAAGCTATCTGTTTTAATCATAGAATTTTTATAAAGAATTTTGATTCTTAATTGTATCTGCAATCCAGTAAGAAATATTATTCCAATCAATATCCGTGTTTTGTTCTACTTCTAAATTTTGAGAGTAAATAGAGGAACCCCATCTTTGAAGTTTGTCTAACGCTAATTCAGGATTATTGAAAAAGCAAAATTTCGATTTATTTGAAAGATGCACTAATGATACTACGACTTTTCCGTTCAAATGCCACATAGGTTGTCTCCATTTATTAATAGGCTGCAGTTGACTGTACTTTGTTTTTAGTAATTTTTCAAATTTTGCTTGTATATCAATTTGATAGTTCATAATAGTTTTTGAATTTGATTACAGATAACAATGTTATACCCACAACAAAAACGCAAGCGTCCTAATCACTATAAAACATTTAGTGATTCTCGTGTATCTTTACTTTAAAAAAAATACACACAACCACCCCATTTAGAAAGTGATTGTGTGTATAAGATTCTATACGTAGAGAATATTCCTACAACCAATCTACCGCACCAGATCCTAGATTATAAAAAGCAGGAATAATTTTCACTTTTCCACTTTCTACGGCATCTCGGATAATAGCAGATCGATTTTTTAGTTCTTGACCAGTCAATTCTGCGTTCTTACGAACCACATCATTTACAGGTGCATCTTTCTCACTAGCTGCTAAAGCTGGCGTGATATGAGATAATAGATGGTTAAGATTGTGACCATTGTCACCTCCGCCCATCGCAGCGGTAACGGCACCACAACTCTCATGTCCTAAAACAACGATTACGGTCGTTCCTAGATGCGCC
>CALLLR010000252.1 GCA_938008185.1 uncultured Saprospiraceae bacterium | reverse complement strand
GGACGACATCAGGTGGTGAGTATTACGCATAGTCCACAGATTGCGGTGAAGGCGGATACGCATTATTTTGTTTATAAAAAAGAAATGAAGGACCGAACGATGACGCGGGTGAAGGCCTTGACGATGGAGGAACGGATTCGGGCGGTGGCGACGATGTTGAGTGGAAATCCACCTTCGGACTCGGCGATTGAGAATGCGAAGGAGTTGTTGTTGGCGACGTAGCTTCGCTAGGCTGACAATTGGCTTTTTTCTCTTCTAGCGTGTTTGGCTTTCGGTGGGCTTTTTTCTCTGCTGGCGTGTTTGGCTTTCGGTGGGTGGACGATGGGCTTTTTTACTCTTTTGACGGGTTTGGCTTTCGGTGGGCTTTTTTTCCCTGCTAACGGGTTTGGCTTTCGGTGGGCTTTTCAATTGGTGAGGGCGGACAATGGGCTCTCTTCTTTCGTGTTTGGGTTCTGGTCTGGCTGAGCGGTTGGCTTATGAAGGAAGATTTTCGAGATTAAGGCTTTTTCATTGAAGTTGTTTTTGAAGTTGAAATTGCCTTTCAGTGGAATATCGTATCTGGACGAGGGCGTGCGAACTAGCGGCGAAGACATAATGAATTTAATAAAAATTTAAAATTAGTTGAAATTTTGTATTTTCCTATTTTTGGAAAAAGACTCAACAGTACATTAATTAATTTAACCGGCTGATTGTTTTATTTATCATAATACAGCCAAATAGTTTTTGAATATGAATTTACTAGAAGGAAAACGCGGGGTTATCTTTGGCGCCCTGGACGAAAAATCAATTGCCTGGAAAATTGCCGAGCGATGTGTGGCGCAGGGCGCAAAAATTACGTTGACGAATGCTCCGGTGGCTTTACGGATGGGAAAAATCCAGGCGTTGGGAGAGCAGCTTAATTGTGAAATTATTGCGGCGGATGCGACAAGTGTGGAGGATCTTGAGGCATTGTTTACGCAATCGCAGGAGATATTGGGTGGGAAGTTAGACTTTGTCCTTCACTCTATCGGGATGTCGGTTAATGTTCGTAAAAAGCGGCCTTACACGGATATTAAGTACGACTGGATGCAGAAGACGTTTGATATTTCTGCGATTTCATTTCATAAGACGATGCAGACCTTGTTTAAGATGGATGCCATGCAAGATTGGGGATCGATTTTGGCGCTGACGTATATTGCGGCGCAACGTACTTTTCCTGATTATAGCGAAATGGCGGAATCCAAGGCCTTACTGGAATCTTTTGCGCGGAGTTTTGGGTACCACTTTGGGAAGGCTAAAAATGTACGGGTGAATACGGTTTCGCAATCTCCGACCATGACGACGGCGGGTAGTGGCGTGAGTGGATTTGATGAATTTTTTAGCTACGCGGATAAGATGTCGCCGCTAGGGAATGCTTCGACGGAGGCTTGTGCGGATTTTTGTGTGGCGATGTTTTCAGACTTGACGCGGTCGGTGACAATGCAGAATCTTTATCATGATGGCGGATTTTCGAGTATGGGGATGAATCCGGATGTGCTTGGTTAGGGATGATGTGCGGATTTTTTGATGTGCGGATTGGTAGATTCATATTAAAATAACCAGATTTCCCTGATGAAGTCCAGTCAAAAAAAACTACACCCCCTACAAAAAAACTTCTGTCATTTATCCGGCAAACTAAAGGCCCATTTTTTACTAACTTGCCTTATTACCATCCGTAATAAAATAACCAATCCTTTGTTTGAGTTTCAGAATCAAGTAATAAACTTCATTAAAAACTAAATATCGTGCGTACACTTCTACTTTTACTTCTCAGTCTTCCCTTTCTTTCTAATGCCCAGCCCACCGAGTTAAACCTACTCGGCACCTGGAGTGATCCAACTTTACCCGTTACGGCAGCCTGGAATGGTCCCTACAATGAAATTTGGGGACTGGTCGTCAACGAGCACGAGATTGCGGTTATCGGTTCAACGATGGGTACGCACTTTATTGACGTAACCGATCCAGCCAATCCAGTCGAGATCGCCGATGCTTTTGTACAAGGTGCGGCCTTTGGACCGCAGCTCGTCCACCGGGATTTTCACGATTACCGGGGTTTTTTGTACGTGGTGGCAGATGAGGGTAATAACAGTACGCTGCAAATTGTAGACATCCGCAATTTACCCGAATCTACGACGGTGGTCTCGGATAATAACGATCTTTTGAGTCTCTCACATAATGTTTTTGTAGATTCTACGCAAGCTCGATTATACGCCTGTGGAGTTAATCGTACTACCGATCGGGACGCCATGTCTATGTATGATATTTCTGATCCGGCTAATCCAGTTGAATTGGGGATTTATAATAATATCGGGAATGTAGAAATTCCGTACGTACACGATATTTTTGTGCGGGACCATATTGCCTATTTGAATAGTGGAAACGATGGATTTTTCGTGATAGATTTTACCGATCCGGATGATCCGATTTTACTTGGAACGATGGACGATTATGTTCAAGCGGGGTATAACCATTCGGGCTGGCTGGATCACAAGGGACATTATTATTTCCTGGCGGATGAAAATCATGGACTGGAATTAAAGGTAGTCGATGTTTGTGAGACCGAAGATATTGAAGTGGTGCAAACTTTTGGAACAAACTCGGGCATCAATAGTAGTATTCCTCACAATGTCCTGATCGACTGTAATATTTTGTATGCCTCGTGGTATTACGAAGGCGTGCAGGTATTTGATATTTCTGATCCAACCAATCCCGTGCGGATTGGGTTTTATGATACGTTTCAAGGGAATGATGCTTTTTCTTTTGCGGGCAACTGGGGCGTTTATCCCTATTTGCCTTCGGGCAATATTCTGGCCTCAGATATGCAAAACGGACTTTTTGTTTTGGAGCGTAACGTAACGCCGGATTGCGATGCCTATCAAGCTACCTCCTGTGAAAATGCCGTGGCGGTAGCCGAGTTATATCAACCCGTCAAAGCACTGAAAATTTATCCGCAACCCGCAACGGATCAACTTACCATCGACTTCTTTTTAGAAGAGCCGACGGCCAACTTAAACTGCTCTTTAACGGATATCAGCGGGCGTCAGGTGGCGGTCTGGAACAACCAATCGGTATTTACCGGCGAAAATAAATTTAATCTGGATATACCAAATTATTTAAATAATGGTTTTTATATGATGGTCATTGGCAACGAAGATAATACCGTAGGAATTACGCGTAAGGTAGTGGTACAACGGTAGATCAATGACTGATAAAATTTACTTACTTTTGGGCTCTTGAAATTATTTCAGAAAGGGCTTTCTCATAAAAATTCAGGGTTGGCCTAATCACCCTCTGAAAAGGCAAAAATCACTAAAATTTACCCCTCATCCAAAAGGGAGTTTTAGCAATTTTTGCCTTTTCTCCCATTAGGGCCGGGGTAAAAAAGACAAAAATTCTTAAACCCTTTTTTATGGGAAAAACCTCTATTTCAGAATAATGCGTTTACCAAAACAGTTATTTTTACTTTTCCTGTTTTATCTTTCTTCTACTCCACTTTTCGGACAATTTCCCGGACAAGGCAGCTTCGGTAATACCAGTGGTCAGCCTGGTGTGCAAGAGGAGTTTGTGGAATTGATTGATACCTTTGGAGTCTACTATTTTTACGTGGACAATCCAAACGAAGAAACGCCTTTTTCTGATACCCTGCTCGCTGGTTTTCAGCAATACGATCCAGTCCGAAACCGGGATTTTGAATATGCAAATCTGGGCAATCAAGGTTCTCCGGCCCGCCCGCTATTTTTTCAACCTGTTTTTAGAAAAGGATTTGATATTGGTTTTCATCAATTTGATCTCTATCGTATAGATAAAACAAATATCCCTTATTACCGTCTGAAAAATCCATTTACCCGGGCCGCCTATTCCCAAAACAATAAAGACAATTTAAGCTTTAAAGGAGAATACAGCCGTAATTTTTCGGACGGAATTAACGTGTCTCTTTATGCGTTACGTACTAATCACGTGGGACTATTCAGGAACCAACGCGCCTTCAATACTTCTTTTGCCAACAATTGGTGGTACCACGATAAAAAAGGAAAATATGATGGATTCTTTGCCATCGTTTCCAATTCAAACTTACAGGAAAACAATGGAGGAATCGATGCTGCATCAACTAATACATTGGTGGAAAATCCGATTACACTTCCCGTCAATATCGAGGCCGACGCCACTACCAAATACACCCAACGATCATTTACGTACACCCATTATTACAAACTGACCGGAGCCGTTCCAACGGTTTCAGCTGCTCCCGTAAGACAAGGTCCTCCACCCTCCCGTCCCCCGGAAGGAATTTTCCGATCTGACCTTACGCCCAAAGATAGCCTGATGCTGGATTCATTAATGCAAGAGCGCAAACCAGAAAAGGCTGTTTTGAATACCGCAATTATCAACACCAGCGATTCGTTGATTTCAACTCCTGAAGTCACGGATACTTTAATCAATAAAATAATTCCATCAGATTCAATTGTTCCTCCGCTAGCCGAGGATACTTTAATCAATGAAACGAGTCCATCCGACACGATTGTTCCTCCCTCAGAAACCATTGTGGTGGATACCCTGTTTAAGGATTCTATCCGGGGAGACGCAACGCTGGGCGACCTGGGATTAGGAAGACGATTTTCGGTAGACAGTTTGGGAAAAAACAGACCAATTTCAAATATAACACCACCGCCACCGCTAATTCCCAACCAACCCGGACCTCCCAAACGAGCCATTACGTTAGGGCACCAATTCGCTTATCACTCTGATCGGTATTTATTTTCGGACACCAGTCCGGACACCAGTTTTTATGATAGTACGTACGTTACGGCCCAAAGAGGGGTTCGAAATTTTATCCATCACCAAAAAATTGAAAATGATTTCCGGATCAGTACTTTTAAGCTGCGCGATCAAAATGGGAAGAGCCGAAATCAACGGGATTTACTCGAAGCCGGACTGACCCATACCCTGCATTTTGTCACCCAGGAAAATGAGCAACGAACCCTTAACAATTTATTTTTACACGGCCGTTTTAATTTCAATCCCAGAAACAGATTAAAGATCAACACTTATTTTCACTACGGATTGCTCGCGAATCTTGGCGACTATCGCGTAAATGGAACGCTGGAATACAACCTTCCTACGCTGGGTAGCCTGGAAGTTGGTTTGGTACAACAAGCGTACTCCCCGAGCTTGATTGCCAATCGACTGATTCTCTCCGAAACCGTCGTTTGGGATAATGACTTTAATAAAATTTTTGAAACAAGTTTAAAAGCAACCCTGACGATTCCGCGACTGGAACTGGTAATTTCCGGGCAATACCATTTGGTTAATAATTACCAATATTATGGAACGGATGGTACGCCGGAACAAACGGGAACGGCGATCAACGTTGGACAATTAATGGTGAAAAAACATTTTAATCTCTGGAAATTTCATTTGGACAATACGGTCATACTCCAGCAAACGAGTGAAAACGTCCTGAGGATGCCAAAGCTTTTAACAAAGCAATCTTTTTATTTTGCGGGTTTCTTAATTAAGCGGGCGCTCTTTTCGCACGTGGGCGTAGACTTCCGGTTAAATAATAATTTCAGGGGCGATGCTTATTTTGCGCCTACGGGCCAATTTCAATTACAGGATGAAGAAACATTAAAGGCCTATCCCCTGCTCGATATTTTTATAGATTTTAAAGTAAAGGAATTTCGCTTTTTTGCAAAGTACGAAAATCTTACCCGCCAGTGGTATCCGGTACTCGCTTATCAGACTTACCTGCACCCCGAGCGGTTTAGCTTTTTCCGGTTTGGGGTGAGCTGGCGGTTTTTGAACTAAAAGCTTGTCCAAACTTCCATTATAAAAAAACGCTACCTGCCTTTTCCAATTCGATAACCGATCGTCAGATCAATTCGGTTATCTCCATTTGGCACATGCCAACTTAATTTTCCATTATACCTACGTGTTCTAAGGTACATTAAGTTGACGTTTATTCTTTTCATTTTTATAGAAATTCCGGAATTTAGTCCAAAAAAGTACAAACTTCTTTTCTGGAGAGGATATATATCTTCCCCATTATGCTGTTGAGAAAATTCGAGAAAACTTCTGATTAACGACGGTCCCATTCCGATAGACACTTTTTCATCTAATTGATAATGAAAATTTACGTCAATATTCAGATCCTGATGCTTCCATTCGTACTCCGTATCTAATCTTGCAACACCGCTTCTGGTGTCGACCCATTGTAAATCATTTCGATTCGTGTACGATATTCTAAGGTTGGCATCCCATTTTTTGTGAATAGGCATTCGAGCGGAAATCCCTAATAAAAGAGTAGGTCTTCGAGATCTAATTACGTGGGTTTCAACGTTCTCATTGTAGGGGTAAAATTTAAATGGCAAGTAGCTGAGTCCAATCTCCGGACTAACCGTGATTTGGCTATGGACAGAGGAGACCGAAAAGAAAGATATGATAAAAAGGTAAAGGAGTATTTTATTTTTCATTGTTTTTTGTTAAAAAAATATCTTCTCCCAAGACAGGAAATAGAGCTACAGCATTTCAAACCCAAGCTCAGCAAGGTCTAATTTTAAATTAACACGATAAATGTACAAAATAATATCATAAAATTAAAATATTTTAGAAACATTCCCTTCCCATCTCACCCATAAAAAATCAGGATGAAACCGAAGCCTCATCCTGATCTTAACTTAATCTAATCCTAAATTACAATTTTATCGAATCAGGGTTACATCCCCGTACGTATCTACTTTAACAATCTCCCCACAAGTTTCGATAGTCGCCCGAATCTGGTAAATGTAAACGCCCGAATTAAACATTTTTCCCGCGCGATCACCACTCCATCCTTGATTAACATCCTTCGTTTCATAGACTATACCACCCCATCGACCGATCACGCGCATTTCAAAATCCATCACCTGAATATTGTCAACGGGTACTACCCGGAAGAGATCATTTTGGTTATCTCCGTTTGGAGAAAAGACGTTTGGAATAAAGAACCAGTTTTCCCGGTTATCTTTTTCCGCCGTCACCATAGCCGTCACCGTCTCACTTCCACAGATATTATTAACCGTTAAACTAACCGGCCCCGTCTGACCTGTTTCATAATAAAAATCGGTGGAACCATCGAACCATTCGTAACTCAATTCACGAATATCTCCATCCACTTCCGGAACCATTCTAACCACCTCCTCTCCACAACTCAACACTACATCATCCAAAGCAACCGATAGCGGCACGATCTCCGGAACGGCCACCATTTCCGTTTCGCTACAACCACTGGCATCCGTAACCAGCAATTCATAATCTCCGGCCGCCAATGATTCGAACAGTCCATCGGTTTGTGAAATACCCGTACCCATTAGTTCGTAGGAGTACGACCCACCTCCAAGACCGCCAACAATTTCTATGGTTCCAGTCTCCGCAGCCTGGCAAGTTTCCGTTACTTCAGTAGCGAAACTTATTTCCGGATAAGCAGCCACCGTTACCGTCACAATCGAATCACAACCCGCGGCACTCGTATACGTTATCGCCTGCGAAGTTCCCGCCGGAATTGGCGTTCCGTTGTAATCGTAATTTGTGCCCGTACACGCGGAGTAGTTTTCTGTGGTATTGATCGTTTGCGTTTCTGCAACCGTTACCGTCACAATCGAATCACAACCCGCGGCACTCGTAAACGTTATCGCCTGCGAAGTTCCCGCCGGAATTGATGTGCCGTTGTAATCGTAATTTGTGCCCGTACACGCGGAATACGTTTCTGAAGTATTGATCGTTTGTGTTTCTGCCACCGTTACCGTCACAATCGAATCGCAACCCGCAGCGCTCGTAAACGTAATTGCCTGCGAAGTTCCCGCTAAAATTGGCGTTCCGTTGTAATTGTAGTTTGTGCCGGTACACGCGGAATACGTTTCTGAAGTATTGATCGTTTGTGTTTCTGCAATCGTTACCGTCACAATCGAATCGCAACCCGCTACACTCGTAAACGTAATTGCCTGCGAAGTTCCTGCTGGAATTGACGTTCCGTTGTAATCGTAATTTGTGCCCGTACACGCGGAATACGTTTCCGTGGTATTGATCGTTTGTGTTTCTGCAATCATCACCATCACAATTGAATCGCAACCCGCGGCACTCGTAAACGTTATTGCCTGCGAAGTTCCCGCTGGGATTAGCGTTCCGTTGTAATTGTAGTTTGTGCCGGTACACGCGGAATAGTTTTCCGTAGCATTGATCGTTTGTATTTCTGCAACCGTTACCGTCACAATCGAATCACAACCCGCGGCACTGGTATACGTTATCGCCTGCGAAGTTCCC
>CALLLR010000251.1 GCA_938008185.1 uncultured Saprospiraceae bacterium | reverse complement strand
GCCTGTTCCCGGCTTTCGCTGACAAATCCTACCCGGGCATTCGCATCCGGGATCGTCGCATCAACGGTAGCACTTAATTTTTCGTAAGCCAGGTGGCCCGTTTTTTCGTTTTCCAGTTCATTGATCGTCTGACCAGTAAGTTCTAAAAGTGCCGCTGGTGTAGTAGCATTCAGGACGATGGCGCGGTAAGGCTGGTGGATACGGTAGGTCTCCGATTGTGCTTTTTGGTATTCCTCCATAGCGATGTGAACATTGATTCCACCGAATCCAAAAGCGCTCACTCCCGCTCGCCGAGGATGACCATTTTTAATCCAGGGTCTCGTTTCGGTATTGATATAAATCGCCGTTTTTTCAATATCGAATTTAGCATTTGGTTTTTTGACGTTGATCGTAGGAGGTAATATTTTATGGTGCAGGGCCAGGATGGCCTTGATCATTCCGGCAGCTCCAGCAGCAGCTTTAGTATGTCCGATCTGAGATTTCACACTACCCAGGGCAATGTGTTGTTTTTTGGGATTGTCGGCACCAAAAACCATTTGCATGGAAGCAAATTCGGTTGGATCACCGGCACCTGTACCTGTACCATGTGCTTCTAGTAAACCTACGGTAGCTGGCGGATATCCCGCATCTTCGTAAGCCCGATTCATGGCCAAAGCCTGTCCCGAAGAACGAGGTGCATAAACGGATTTGAAACGACCATCACTGGACGTTCCGACGCCAGTAATGACGCTATAAATATGATCGCCGTCACGTTCGGCGTCTTCTAATCTTTTTAAAACCATCATCCCCACTCCTTCGCCAATCAACATCCCGTCGGCGGCATCACTGAAGGGACTGATATTTCCGGACTTGGAAAAAGCCGGTGTCTTGGAAAAGGACATATACATGAACGGAGAATTATCCGTATCGACTCCTCCGGTCAGCATCATGTCACAACGTCCCTCCACCAATTCACTCAATGACATTTTAATCGCACTTAACGAGGCCGCACAAGCAGCATCCACCACGGAATTTATCCCGCCCAGATCAAAACGATTGGTAATTCGTCCGGAGATGACATTTCCTAATAAACCGGGGAAAGAGTTTTCGTTCCAGCCCACGTAGGCTTTTTTCATTTTATCCACGATGGGTGGGATATCAGCCTCGGCAATGCCACTGCTACGGAGTGCTTTTTCCCAGATGGGATATTGTAACCGGGCGATTAAAGGTGTGATTAATTTCTGGCCACCGCCAACGCCTAACAAACAACCTGTTTTGGCTTTTAATTCAGCGGTGAATTTTTTGGAATCTTTTCCGTAACCCGCGTCGGCGAGGGCGTCGCGCGCGGCAACCAATCCCAATAATTGAGAAGCATCCGTTACTTCCAGGATATTAGGCGGCAAACCAAACTCCATGGGGTTGAAGTCAATTTCGGGGAGGAATCCACCCCGTTTGCAGTAGGTCTTATCGGGAGCCATCATATCAGGATCGTAATAATCCTCGATGGACCACCGGGAATCAGGAACATCTTTGATACTATCCTTACCGAGAATAATATTGTTCCAAAAAGTATCAATGTTGCCGGCATCGGCGAAGATGGCGGATAAACCGACAACGGCAATAGGCGTATTTTTTAAAGAGCTCGTATTTTTCAATTAATTAGTATTTCAGTTTTTATTAAATGCTTACCCGGTACAATTCTTCTTGTTTATCAAGTAATCGTCGTCCTTTTGCAGTACAAAGTCCGCGCATGTAAGGGAGCAAAATGCCAAAAGTGAGGCGTTCTTTGCTGAATTCGGTAACGGGAAATTGGTTATTATCTTTCAGTAATTTCAGGAGGGACAGTACCGTTTTGGTGGCGACCTCAATGTCCATATCTTTCAGAAAAATGTCATCCTTAATGGCCCATTCTGCCATATCCTGTAGCTGTTGGTGCGCAAAATTTCCGGTATTCTGGTAGGATTGGTTTAGCAGTCCTGGGTAATAATGAATGATATCGTTAAAAAAATTAGGGTTAACCATACTTGAACGGAGCAAAATCTGTTGGAATAAATGTCCCATTGCTTCAATCGCATTGCCCGAATTATCGATTATTTCCTGATTTTCCTTTTTTATCTGCGTGTGATAATCTGCTAAGCAAGCCTTTAAAAGTTCTGTTTTATTTTCAAAATGCTGGTAAATAGTTCGTTTTGAAGTTCTAAGGTCTTTGGCTAAGCGATCCAAAGGCACCGTTTTCACTCCCTGAGAGAGAAAGATTTTCATGGCCGACTTAATAATTAACTCACTGGTTATCATAAAGCTTACAAATTAACAAAACAAATATCTGAACTATTGGTACTTAAAAAGTTTCTTGCGTACCACGTAAAAGTACTCATATTTTACATAAACACAAATTCAACAAAAGAAATTTTTTTTTAATTGGACAGAACCAACTAGATGCTTACTACTTGCCAAAGTGAACGGATTGGAATAAATTGCGTTAAAACAAAGTTAGTATCCTTGATAGCATACTAGACCAAGACAAGTTGAAAGGAATTAAATGGATAAATTAAAAGCCGTAGGTAAATTTTTTAGTGTTCTGATCCTCATCGGCCTATTATTAGTTCTGCTATTGTTGCTAATTGTAGAGTTGAATAAGCCTTTTTTGATCGATAAGGCCGAGTCCTGGTATGCGGAAAATCATTCCGGCGAATTAAAAATTAGTAGTTTTGATTATCAGATCATTTCCAGTTTTCCCCACCTAAACCTTCAAATCCATCAGGTCAGTGTTCGAGACTCTACCGTTGCTGGTCGCAATTATCGCAGGCTGTCGGCCGAAACGATCGCATTAAGTTGCTCGACCCCAAAATTATTTTTAAAAAGATTAGAATTTAACCGGTTTGATTTAAAAGGAGTTTTTCTGGATATTCAGGTGGATACCATATCGGTATCCACCAAAAACAATAAAAACACACGGAGCAATACCAAAGATGTTCCCGATCTGAAAAAATGGTTTTCTAAAAAAGGGATAAAGGCCACGATTACGGATGCGCAGATAAGAATGATCAACCGACCGAGAAAAAACAAGTATACCGGGTTGATCAACGAATTGTCGGGCACTTTTTCGGCCGATGGTCCATTATTGCAAGGTCCGCTGCGTTTGGATATAGACATGGACGAGATGGGACTCAACGTAGAAAAAGGTACCTTTTTTAACCAGGCGCACGTACGGGGAGATTTGGAGCCCAAAATTGATTTATATAAAAAGGAATTCTTTGCCGCTCCGTTTGAATTAAAAATCGATGAACAGGCGTTTTTAGTTTCGGTGCATTTTAACTTAGGTGCAGACAATTTTTTTGATTTTGAACTAATTAATGAAGCCACCGATTATCAGGCCAGTAAAGGGTTAGTGACTAAAAGCATCCAGGAAGTAATTAAACCTTACGAATTAATCCATCCATTTTATACCAAAACAAAAATTCAGGGAAAATTCAAAAAAGCTGGCAATACGCTGATATCGCTGGATTTTAATACAAAAAATAATCGGTGTATTTTGAGAGATTCCATCAATTTTGACAGTCTTAATTTTGTGGGACATCTGGCAAATCGGGCGGTGGATGACGATAATTTAAAAAGTAAAAGAAAAAAAGATTTCCACCTGATATTTTACGAACTCTCCAGTCATTTTGAAGAAGTTCCTTTTTCATTAAAAGATTCTTACATCGAAACCACTCCTTCCACCAAAAACCTGATTAAGCTGGATCTGACCGCCCGGGGAAAAACCGAACGGCTCAATGAAATACTTAAGAATGATGCATTTTTCTTCCGGACCGGGATGTTTGAGCTGACCAGCAATTTCAAGAAAGCCATAAATAACCCGCTCGATGTTTATACTTACGCCACTAGCAAACTTACCATAAACAAAACAAATGTATTTTACAACAAAGCAAATTTAACCGTTCCGGTCCAGCAGTTTCAATTTAATACAAAAAACGGTCATGCGACGCTGAAATCTATGCGACTGGAACTTCCTAACCAACAACATATAGACATTACTGGAAATTTGGAAAATTACACTTCCCTGATTTTTGATGAACTGGACGACCCAACTAGATCTTTATTAAAAATTGAATGTGAGGCACTGGATTATGGGACGCTCATCTCTACCATTCAGACGGCCACGAAAGAGAGCAAAGTTGATGAGATAACCAAAGAATTTTATAATGAAAAAAAAGATTTAAGAGCGGCATTCGAAAATATTTACCATCGTTTCAATCCAGAACTAGTTATCGAAGTTGATCAATTTTCTTACAAAAATATTTTAATTAAAGATTTTCAAACGTTCGTTAAATACCTGGATAAGAACACCCTGACCGTTTCTAATTCTGATTTTAAATTTGGGGAAGGCGTCATTAAAATAGACGGAGAAATTCATCTGCCGGATGGTAATACTACCCAAGCTACTTTAGGGATAACCGCCGACGGTACGATGACCAGTTTGAACGAATTATTTGGCAATAAAGACTTTCTTCTCCAGAAAGGTCGGTTTGCGTTAACTGCTGATTATAAAGGATCTCTGGACAGTCCTAACAATATTCTGACGGGCAGTGAAGTGGCCTTACGGATAAAGGACACCAAATTTTACCACAAGGATCAGAACTTGATTATTCCCATCGATACTGCGTTGATCACCATACGAAATCGAGATGCAGAAATTGCAGGACTTGACATTGCCTTTTCTCAGGGCAATCATCTCTTAATTAGCGGCCAGGTAAATAACTTCACCTCCCTGTTACAAGACGAAGCGGGATACGAGGTAAATTCCAACGTAAAAATTTCATCCACAAAGCTGAGTTCTGATAATTTTAATAAAGTCAGCGAAGCGCTTATAGATATTAGATCGGACAAACCGAGGGATAAAAATGTTATTCACCGTGGCGTAGCAACGATATACCAAAAATTCAAACCATCCCTGGAAATACAAATTGATACTTTTATCAGTACGGATTTCTTATTAGAAAATCTCTATTCCAGAATTTATTACAAAGATGAAAATAACCTGGTTGTGGAACGTACTGGCTTTGAGTTAGAGGAAGGAAAACTGGATATGGAAGCTATTTTTAATTTTGCTACAACAGAAGAAATAGGAACTGACTTAAGTATGTCGGCCAACGGAGAAACCTATCATTTCAATAAACTTTTTAATAATAATTCCTTTTTTTTTAAAGAAGGACTCTTTGATTTTAATTTAAAGGTGGACGGAAATTTAATGAATAGAGAAGACCTTTTAGAAAGTATAGACAGCCGACTTATTTTAGAGGACTGCAGGGTATTTTACAAAGACATGAATCTTACCGTCCCACTCGACGACGTAGATTTAATCGTAAAAAACAAAGACGCAACGATTAATAATTTTATATTACCTTTAACCTCTGGCCACAAGATTCAGGTAGCGGGAGGCGTAAAAAACTTTACCCAATTACTACTCGACTCTATTCCGGAGGGCGTGGTTTCTGATTTAAATATATATTCGGCAGAACTGGATTTTTCCGACCTGTCCCAGATGTTTAATGTCATTAATGATGCTGATAGTTTGGCACAGGAAGATCTTGTAAGTACCTCCCAAAAGATCAATGTTTTTAAGCCCACCGTCCAGGGGATTTACGATAAATTTCTGCCCACCGTAAACCTGGTCATCGATGATTTTTCGTACAAAACATTTGCTGCCAAAAACATCAAAACGGGACTAGAATTTCAAGATAGAAATCATTTGGATTTACAAAAAACCGAGTTTGAATTAGGAGAAGCTTACGTACTTTTGGATGCAAATCTGAATTTGACGGAGCCCGAGCGGACGGGGTTTAATACCCATTTTGAAACGGAAAATTTAAAGCTTGCCCAACTGGTTCCGGCGTTTGATTTTTTCGGATTACCTTCTCTAAAATCGGCCAGTAGTGTCTCCGGTAATTTTTCCGGCAATGCTCACTTAAATGGACATATAATTGATGAAAAAGGAACGCTAGACTCGACACTTCAGGGTACCGTGGCTTTTGATTTACAAGATTTACGGCTGCAAAATTTTGCCCCAATTATGTCAACAGCTGGAAAAATTCTAAGAGATAAGCGAATCAAAGACATCCATTTTTTACCCCTGAACGATACCATAACCATCCGCAACGGAACCATCAAAATACCGGAACTCAACGTTACTTCCACTGCCTTTACCTTGTATATGAAAGGAGATTTTCGGTATGATAATAAATCCAATATGCTGGTTTCTATTCCGTGGTCTAATCTCTGGTTTTGGGATTCGGAGACGATGCCGGCGTACAAGACTTTTGGGGAAGCGGGGCGAAAATTTCACATCCACGCATTGGGGAATGAAGAAAACACTATGGATTATAAATTTCGTTTTACGCAACGCAAATGGTACAAAAAGATGGGGATTTTAGATCAATACCGCAGCGATAAAAAAAGGGAGCGACGGGATCAAAGAAAGTACAAACGGGAAAAGAAAAAGGAGAAGCGCCGGGTTAAGGATTAAATTTTGGACAAGCCCATTAAGTTGTCTTATCTCCATTCTTTTTATCCAAGAGAATAGCCAACGCGGCCTAAAGACCAAATACAGGGTCTTTCATATGACAACCCAATAAAATGACTTAGAGATTCCGGGCTTTCTACTAAAAAACTGACAGGAATTTCTTATTTTTACCTCATTACCAGATTAAACCAAAGAGTAGCATTTGAGTTTGTTTTTAAATGAAAATTGAGGCGCAATTTTCATTTCTTAGCACTCCAAATATTTACTCTCAAAATTCATACTTATGCCCGTTGCTTCCAATAAGGTAGTTTCAAAAAAAATATTAACCCAAGGATTCCAGCTGCTCTGCACTGCCCGGCAGATGACTTTTCTCTACGAAGAAAATTTCAAAGAAGTATCCAAATACGTTCACGCTACCAGTCGTGGCCACGAAGCGATTCAGGTGGCCTGTGGAATGCAACTACTCCCTCAGGATTACGCGGCACCTTATTACCGGGATGATGCGATGTTGCTTTCTCTGGGAATGCGTCCGTACGATTTGATGTTACAATTATTGGCCAAAGCGGACGATCCGTTTTCCGGAGGGCGGTCCTATTATAGCCATCCCAGTTTGCGAGATGATGATAAGCCGACTATTCCGCACCAGTCTTCCGCGACGGGAATGCAGGCGATTCCGGCGACGGGAATTGCGATGGGTTTACAATATCAGGAGTTGTTGAAATTTAAGGATTTACCAAAGCAAAAAGGGATTGTGGTTTGTTCACTGGGCGACGCCTCGGTAACCGAAGGAGAAATATCCGAAGCATTTCAGATGGCCGGTTTACGACAATTACCGATCCTGTTTTTGGTGCAGGACAACGGCTGGGACATCTCGGCCAACGCCGCAGAAACCCGGGCCCAAAATGCGGCAGAATACATCCAGGGATTTCACGGCGTGGAAGGCGTCAGTATTGACGGTAGTGATTTTCAAACTTCTTACCGAACGATCAATCGTATTTTTAAAACGATGCGAAAAGAACGACGACCCTTTTTATTGCACGCCACCGTTCCACTGCTCAATCACCATACGAGCGGCGTGCGAATGGAATGGTACCGAGATGATCTCGAAGAAGCAAAACTATCCGATCCCTACCCTATTTTAAAAAATCAGTTATTAGAAGCCGGCGTTACAAAAGATGCGATTGCAAAACTAGAAAAAGAAGTGGCGGCCACCGTAGCCAAAGATTTTGCGGAAGCACGTCAAGCCAAAGAGCCGACACCAGCATCTATTTATGATCATATTTTTGCCCCGACCCCCATCACCGAAGAAACGGGTGAACGAAGTCCCGCCGACGGAGAGATGGGTGTGATGGTAGATGCAGCTTTGCACGCTCTGGAAGAAATAATGACGGAAGATCAACGTTGCTTGTTTTACGGGCAGGATGTTGGGGCGCGACTCGGTGGCGTCTTCCGGGAGGCGGCGACGCTGGCCCAAAAATTTGGCGACGACCGGGTTTTCAATACACCGATTCAGGAAGCATTTATTGTGGGATCGACGGTGGGAATGTCCGCCGTGGGATTAAAGCCGATTGTGGAAGTACAGTTTGCCGATTATATTTTTCCGGGTATCAACCAATTATTTACGGAAGTTAGCCGGTCTTGTTATTTGAGTAACGGAAAGTTTCCGGTGAGTATGGTCTTGCGGGTACCGATTGGTGCGTACGGAAGTGGTGGTCCTTATCATTCTTCGAGTGTGGAAAGTATCATTACCAGAATTCGGGGCATCAAAGTGGTTTACCCAAGTTGCGGAGCGGATCTGAAAGGGTTGATGAAGGCGGCGTACCACGATCCGAATCCGGTGGTAATTTTTGAGCATAAAGGCTTGTACTGGTCGAAGGTGTCGGGAACAGCCGCGGCGAAAACGATCGAGCCGGCGAAGGATTATATCCTGCCGCTGGGGCTGGCCAATAAAGTGTTGAAAGCGGAAGAAAAAAAAGTGAAGCGTGGCGAAGCGCTGGTAGTTATTACCTACGGGATGGGTGTCCACTGGGCGTTGAATGCGGCGGCCAAATATCCGGGGCGGGTGACGGTGCTGGATTTGAGAACGTTGGTTCCATTGGACGAGGAAGCGGTTTTGGCGACGGTTCGATCGCACCACCGTTGTCTGATTTTGACGGAGGAGCCGGCGCGGAATTCGTTTGCACAAAGTTTGTCCGGCTGGGTGCAGGAGGAGTGTTTTAAAAGTCTGGATGCTCCGGTGCGGACGTTGGGTTCGGCGGATGTTCCGGCGATTGGGCTGAATAGCATTCTGGAGAAGGCGACGTTGCCGAATGTGGAAATGGTGGAAGGAGTGATTGGGGAGGTGCTGGGGTTTTGAGTTTTGGGTTTTGGGTTTTGAGTTTTGAGTTTTGGGTTTTGGGTTTTGGGTTTTGGGTTTTGGGTTTTGAGTTTTGGGTTTTGGGTTTTGAGTTTTGGGTTTTGGGTTTTGGGTTTTGGGTTTTGGGTTGAAGAAATTTCGTAATGAGATATAAAAATTGTACATCTATAAAATGTTTATCTTTGCCAAAGATGGAAATATTAAAATTTAAATGATTAAGAATGAGCATACTTAAGGATAAGTATATAAATCCACTTACGGACTTTGGTTTTAAAAAA
>CALLLR010000250.1 GCA_938008185.1 uncultured Saprospiraceae bacterium | reverse complement strand
CTTTAAGACACCTCCAATACTGGCAATCGTTTCTTTTAAAATAGCAATAGCCTGATCCGTGTCGGAACCATAGTCTAATCCAATATTAAATTCGTGGCGCATAAATCCATCTATTGTATAATTGACTACCGGATTTTTTATCACGTTTGCATTTGGTATGTAAATATCTTTTCCATCAAAAGATTTAATCTGCGTATTACGGATGTTGAGGGCCACAACTTTTCCTTTTATATTATCCAGTTCTACCGTATCTCCCACCCGAAACGGGCGATTAAAAGCCAGGATAATCCCGGACAAAAAATTCTCACCAATATCCTTAAACGCAAAGCCAATCACCACTGCACTCACACTTGCACCTGTCAGTAAGCCCCCTGCTACGCCCGCCAGGCCGATGATATTCAATACGAGCATGAGTGCAAAAATGACGATGATGATCTTAATGATTCTGCTTAGGAAAGCAGCCAGTAACGGATCATCCATCCGTTCGGTGAGTTTTTTATTGGAAAAATTACGTGTTTTATTCGCAATGAAGAGCAAAATATAAAAACAGATAATTGCCAGGACCAGTTTGGGTAAAAGGACTACAAACTCATCGTAATAACTTTGTAAGTTTGTCCATAAGTCGTTAAGGAAATTGTTATTCATTTTTTTGATTTAAACTAAGCAGTGTTCTACGCTTGCCCGATGATAAAAGGCAAGATAGCGCAAAAAGTTCAGTAGTGGAGTATGGTGTTTTCTCTGGAGGTCCAGGCGTTAAAGCAATTTAGACAAACTCTTAAGATACTTGCTTTTAGAATGGGGCAGGAATTAGTTTGTTGGCTACCGTGTGCGCACTATTTTGGGATAAAAAAATCGAAGGTAGTACCTGCTCCCAGGGTGGATTTTACCAGGATTTTACCTTTCATTTCTGTAATCAAATTTTTTACAATTGCCAGACCAACGCCTGAGCTTTTACCGTTTCTGGCACCTTCTTTATCCACCATAAAAAAGAGAGAAAAAATACTTCCCAAGCTTTCTTCTGGAATACCCTTTCCGTTGTCTGAAACTTGAAAGTTATGATGAGTTTCATCTGTTGAATAAAGGACTTTTATCCAGCCGTTCTTCTTGTCGTGATATTTGATGGCATTGTTGATAAGGTTACTGAATATTTGTCGAAAGGCTGCTTTTGAACCAAAGACGACGGGTAGTTGATCCGAGACAGAAATAGAGAGGTGGTCGGGGATTTGTTCCTGTTCTATAATCTGGTTTATCAGTTTCTGTAAATTGGTGGTTTCGTTTAATTCATCTATTTGGTGAATGGCCTGTGAATAATTTAAAATACCGTTGACGTAAGAAATAGCGTCCGTAGCGGTTTCATTCATCAACCCCAGATATTTTTTCCCCTTGTCGTCAAGCTGCTCACCGTATATCTCAGTAATTGCTTCTGCCAGGTGTTTCAAGTTGCGCAAAGGAGCTTTAAGATCGTGGGAAATGATATGATCATAATCCTTCAAATAATTATTTGTACGCAATAAATCCTGCTTACTATCTTCCAGGTCTGTGATGGTTTTACGAAGTTCCAGCAGGCGCATGACCTGTTCTCCCAGAATTTTTAAGGTAGCCAATTGAGATTCACTAATCTCTTTATTTTTAACATCCAGTACGCAAATACTACCGAGCGGGAAACCGTCTTTATCTATCAGTTGGACACCGGCATAAAATCTGACATGATAGGGGCCCGTAACCAGTGGATTGCCTTGAAAGCGTGGATCTTCCGTGGCATTATTTACCACGAGTGGTTTTTGTGGATGAGTCATTCCGTGCGCACAGAAAGTGAAATCTCTTTGATTTTCTGTTAAATCTACTCCTACCTTAGATTTAAACCACTGTCGCTCCCGATCCATAAAAGTGATTAATGCCACGGGGGTCTGACAGATTTCCGAAGCAATTTTGGTAAGATTATCATAGTCGCTTTCGGGTAGCGAATCCATAATATTATAAGACTGCAGTGCGGATAACCGTTCTTCTTCGTTCTCTGGAATAGGAGGAGGAATCATGTTTTTTTGTTGGGAATTAATAAGTAATAAAAAGACGTCTATTCGTCGTTCAAATCATCAAGCAAATTTAATAACTCCTCTTTTTTAGAAAAATCGCCAGATTCTTTTAGCAGAGCGGTAGCTTTCATAATCTTCAAGCGCTGTTGATTTTGAATTTTGCTCAACTCTTTTTGCATATTAATCCGGTCGGCTATTTTTTCCATGATGATTTTTAGTTCCGTATGGAGTGTTGTCAGGTCATCTTTGTTGACAAATCCATCTGCCAATTTGAGTACGACGTCGGCTACCGGATCAGACTGATGCAGGCCACCCGTGACAAAAACAAAGGGCACGAAAGGTTTTTTCTCTTTGACGTACATCAGCGCATCAAGACCAGTGTAATCTGGTAAATTATAATCTGCCAGGATGAGGTCTGGTAAAAACCAATCAATTTTTTCCAGGAAGGTTTTTTTATTTTCTGCGATCAAAAAGACACTATTGGGTTCGTATTTAAGTACTTGCCTTTTGACTAATGTCTGATCTGTCTTCTGATCCTCCAGAATCATTACTTTTAGTGCAGTTACCATAGTAGGATTTATCGTTAGATTTTAAAAGATAAAAATACCTAAAAAAATGATTATTTAAACCTATTATACGGCATAATTACAATGGAAGATTCCATTTTTAGTCAATTTTTGGAATGCCTTGTAACCTTGGACGGGATAGTTTATGCTACAAATGTTGTTAAGGATGATTTAACGGGAAAATAGGAAGGATTTTGCCAGAGAAATTGAGGATATTAAAGGGGGGGGTGGGCAGAATTTTATTTTAAATCATAAATTTCCGATATTTTTTGTCTAATTTTAGAAGCAGGTGAAAAACCTTTAAGGAGTGCAAGAACTTCTCCTTTTTTGATGATTAGGATAGTAGGAATCTTATGAATACTGAAAAACGCTGCAATGCTTGGTTCTTTTTCAATATCTACTTTATAAAAATAAATTTCTTCCGTGATTTCCTTGCTGATACGCTCCATCATATTACTCATGATTTCTGCGTTGCCAGACCAGGATACCCCAAAGAGCAAAACAGAAGGCTGTTTTTCGGCGATCACTTTTTTGATAAAAGTGTCGTTAGAGAGATTGATATATCTTTGTTCGTTAAGCAATAGTCTTAAATTTCAAATATTCTAAGATTCAAAAGTCATTCCATGTGTAAGAGGCTTTATTCAAAAAATAGTATCTAAATTTTCAAGTAATCTCTCTTGTCGATTTTCAATTTTTTCATTCTCGAAGTCAGTGTTTTATCATTCATGTCAAGTAACGTCGCCGCACCATCCCGACCACTTACTTTGCCTTTACATTTGCGTAGTGCTTCTATAATATGTTCCTTTTGCATTTCTTCCATTGTATTAAACTTTGTGTTAGCAGCAGATTTGCTTCGCTTGGTCAGTGAGGAATCAATGGTCAGAACTTTACCTTTAGAAAGAATAACTGATCGTTCGATCATATTTTCAAGTTCTCTTACATTACCCGGAAAGTTATAGGACAGTAGTTTGTTCATTCCAGTCGGCGAAATTTCGGTAATTTCCTTATTTAATTTTTTACTGTACTTATCCGTAAAGTGCTTTACTAAAATTTTTATATCCTCTCTCCGTTCCCTTAACGGGATATTATAGATTGGAAAAACATTGAGTCGATAGTACAAATCTTCTCTAAATTTTCCGTTGGCTACCTGTTCTTCCAAATTTCGGTTGGTGGCCGCAATCACTCTTACATTCAGTTTGAGGGTTTTTAGCCCACCTACCCGTTCGATCTCTCCTTCTTGCAAGACGCGCAGCAATTGAGTTTGCAGGTCCAGGGGTAATTCACCAATTTCATCCAAAAAGATAGTTCCCTTTTCGGCCCGTTCAAACTTGCCGATTTTTTGTTGATAGGCACCGGTAAAGGAGCCTTTTTCGTGTCCGAAAAGTTCGGATTCGATCAGATTTTCGGGGAGTGCGCCACAGTTTACTTTGATCATTGGATACTCGGCTCGGTCACTAAGTTGGTGGACAGCGCGAGCCAGTAATTCTTTACCCGTTCCGGTTTCTCCCAGGATCAATACGGTGGCGTCCGTGTCGGCCACTTGTTCAATTTGTCGCATTACTTTTTTGTAGTTTGGATCGCGCGTGATGATATTGCTGAAATCGCTTTCCAGCTCGATTTCTTCTTTCAGAATAATATTTTCTGCTTCCACGTTGGCTTTCAGGGTTTCGATTTCTTTGAGGTATTTTCGGAGTTCACCTTCTTTTTGTTTGCGGTCTGTGATATCTCTAAGTACGATAGAGATATATTCATTTTTCTCAACGCTTACCAGGTTGACGGTAAGTTCGGTGGTAATAATTTTTCCTTTGTTGAGCACTAATTCCTGTTCAGGTCTCTGGTTTTTTAGCGATTTGCCTCTTTTTAAGTTTTCCCAATTCGCTAAGAAATTTTCTATCGTGGTATCTTTGAAAAAATCAAGGATGGTCATTTTTTCCAGTGCTATCCGGCTGTATCCTGATTTTTTTAAAAAAGCGTCATTAAAATAATGAAAGCTGGCATCCTTTTTCAACCAGCAAATCATATCGATGGAAAGGTCGAGGCTGTGCTTGGCCATCACGACGAGTTCGTTTCTTTTTTTTCTTTTTAAAAGGTTTCTGGCGAAGGTGCAATTTATTTTTCTACCTTTGAAATCAAGGCGATTCGTAGAAGTAGAAACCGGAATAATTTTTCCTTCTTTTGTAATAAAATTGACCTCAATATCCACCTCGCCCTCTTCTACAATTTTATTATCAAAATCATCCCAGCTAACGGTTTGTTTATCCTTATCTATGAGAATAGAATAATGTTGTCCGATTAATTCGGAATTTAGGTATCCCAATACTTTGCAAAGTCTATTGTTGACGTAAGAAATTTTTTGATTGGCTTCATCAACCCATAAGATCATATCGCGAGCATGGTCGAGACAGAATTTAGTAAAATACATTTCATCCGTTCGTTGGGTAATTTTGCCTACGTTCTGAACCGTGCCGTGAATTTTTACCGTTTTACCTGCTCGCTGGATGGGAATAATTTTAAAATTAAAGACCCCGTATTTTCCATTGGTCAGGTAAGATAATTCCTGTTCGACTGGCCTGCCCTCGGATATGGCCAGTTCGTAATTTTTTAAATATTGCGGAAGATCTTCTTTCGTAATTCTCTCCCTGAAATTAGCTGTGATTTCTTCAATTTTAGGATTTTTTTGTTTTGGAATATCTAAAAGTCGAAAAAATTCGTCCGTAATAATTAATTTGTTGTTTACCAAATCCAATTCGTACGCACCCACTTCGGCTACCTTTGCAGTCATCTCCAGCAAGTCTTTAAATCGGTTGGTTTTCGTCACATTGCCTACTGTCTCCACCACATTTTCTACCAATGCCATACAGATTGTCTGGCCTTCTACTTCGAGTAACATCATTCTCATAGTGGTGGGGAAGATAGACTCATCGGCGGCCATTTGCTCGGTATCAATAGTCAATTGATTTTCTTCAACTAGTCTTTTCCAGATTTTCTTCCACGAAAAAAAAGAGGTAGAAGGATTCACTTCAAAAATAGTTTTGGGCTCAAATTGGGGAAAACCGTAACCCAGCTGGTTGGCGAGTGCCGGGTTGATCGCCAGGATATGTCCTTCTTGATTGAGCCAGAGTATACCATTGGGTGACAGGCTAGCGGTTTTGGCTAGTAAATCTAAGGTAGGGTTAGAAGAGGTAACGTCTTTTTTCATTTATTTTTAAATAGACCCTAAAGGTAGTAATTTTTTTCTGAAATATAATCAATTTCCTGAAATATAAGGAAAATTATTTTTCTTTTTTGGTCATAAGTAATTGATTTTCAGTCACTTGTAAAGTTGGCACGTCGTTTGAATAAGTAGCTGTTATAAGGCAAAATTAGAAACTTAGTTTAGGGAAATTTATCGTCCAACAGTATAATTTTAAAAACGAGTATTATGACAAATTCCATGGCACTTCCAATAACGACTACTGAAACAGTGAAAAGCACAGAGATGTTTTTACTAGCTGCCAACTTAATCAAGACGGTGGACCATTATCAGGTAAAGATGAAGAAGAGTCGACACCAATTGACATTAATCGAAAAGGCTAACGAAGGAACAGCGATCGGCAGAAAGGCCGAAAAGTTTTTGCAGCGACAAAATAAGCTGGAAGAGATCGCTGATAACCTGAAGCTTAAAATGATTGAGCAGATTGGTTTTGGTACTATCACAAAAGAAATCGAAAGTCAATTTTTACAGGAGGTAGATCTTTTGAACTGGATGCACTTTGAAGTTACCAAGTCTTATGCCTCTTTCGTACAACAAAATTTTGAAGCCCGAATTATCAGTTTAATGAAACCAATCGCTGCGTAGTCTAGATAATTTTGTAGAAAGAATAAACGGGATTTTATTAATTCATATAATCATAAAATTCCTCAACTAAAAATAAAAAAATCATGACAGATACAACCTTTAATTCCGAAATAAATAAAATTGAATGTTTGCTAAACGGATTTGCGATGAAGTTAACCCGTAATAAGGAAAATGCGAAAGATCTAATGCAGGAGACTTTAATGCGTAGTTTTGCCAGCCGAAACCGTTTCAAAGAAGGAACCAATTTTAAAGCTTGGGTTACCACCATCATGTACAACTCCTATATTAATCACTACCGCAGAGCAAAAACAAAGAATGCGGTAATCAAACCAATCGAAGACCTTTCTTATTTACCTGGAAATACCAGCACGGAGATGAATGGTGAAAAGATTATCCTTCTGAAAGAACTAAAAGGAATGGTAAATAATTTAAGCGATACATATAAAATTCCTTTTGAAATGTTTACCGAAGGATATCACTATAATGAAATCGCCGAAAAGATGGATCTTCCAATGGGTACCGTAAAAAGCCGGATTTTTTACGCACGCAAAAAATTATCCAGTATGGTTGGCAGACGTTATGATGTGTCTACTTTAATGGCGGCATAATATTGAAAAAACAATCACAAGAAAAAATTATTCTCCCAAAATATATTAACAAACTGGAATCGAAAAATTAACTATTTTTCGGTTCCTTTTTTTATAAATAATATTGACCACGATTTCCGCCAAGTTATTTAGAAAGCTGATTACACCAAAATTTGAATATTTGACGTTTGGATTTGTATAATCCATCTTTTGATATCTCCTCCTTTGTTACTCACCGACCGAGTATCTATTACGACTATCTTCCCTTTTTACGTACTGATAAATGAAAATAATCTTCTTCAGAGTGGTATTTATTTTGATCTAAATGTACTAATAAAACGACCAGAGATATTGAGTCTGACGTCTTCAATAAAAAAAGCCATTAATCATTTTAGACCAATGGCTTTTTTTGTAAATATTATTTTTAATATATTCTCTATACAGCTTTGGTCATCAGGTGCTTTACCACTGATACCACCAGTAAGATAAGAAAAATATAAAATAATACCTGAGCGATAGATGCTGCACCACCGGCGATACCACCGAATCCAAGTATTCCTGCCACTATGGCAACAATGAAGAAAATAATTGCGTAACGTAACATAAGTTTTGGTTTTATTGACAGGTAGTTAATGTTTGATTAAAAAAAGCAATTTTAACTATCTGTCAGAGTTATTGTAAGAAACAACCATATATGATTAAAGAAAATTAAAAATGTATAGGTTGTTGATTTTCATAAGTATAACGGGTAAAGATAACCTATGTTCAATTATGTTTAATCATTTTTCAAGGAATATGCTTCGCTGGTAAAAGAAAATGCTTTATTACCATTTTGACCTATCATAATCGCCTGAATAAGTGGTTTTATATTTTTACTTTTTGCTTGCAAAGCTACAATAAAATTGGCCCCCGAACCTCCCGTATCGTCTTCCCGTTCAACGACGTAGTTGATCGAAGCCATGGGAGGTAAACTGATCGGCCCATTGATATAATTGCGAACTAACTCCCCTTCCGTGTTGTAGTAATCAATAACCGAAATGTATAAAGAATCTGTAAAGCTGGTATTTCGAATACTTAGCGTAGCCGCGAGTAGATTTCTTAGGTTAGAAGCATCGGTATAAATGTCAGAATAAATCGGAACGTACATCGTATCCGTGTAGACGATTTCATCCCGGTTGATGGGCGTCGTCATCTCCAGGGTTTTGAGTTCGTCTTCTCCCTCCTGGTTAATATTGGGATTATGATTCAGGCAAGCGCTGGAAGTGAGCAGTGCCAAAAGTGTGGTGAATAAAAATAATTTGTTACGCATATTAGGATATTACTTTTGAGAATTAATTATGTTGATTCACCAGTAAATTACTTAATTTTTTCTAGGTATGATTTTTACTTTATCAATAAATCCAACTAAATCAAGATCATAGTAAGCGCCGTAAGTAGAAATATTTAATCCTTTAGTTCCATCTTTAAGTTCCATAACAAAAAGTAGCACCGTATCGTCGGTAGAATCTATCCCCTCAAAGCGATGGTGTTACACGATTCTTACTTCCTCAGCAAGATAAATTTTCTTAGTTTTCAGACATTGCAAACCTGCTTTTGTTAACTCAAAAGAATGGACATATCCCTCAGACATTAGAGTGGTGGTTGCTTCTTTTAAACTTTTATATCGTTTTATCTTCATGCGAGTAGTTTTTTACACGGTAGTAGTTGAGTTGCTAACTGTAAACTAAAATACTAATACTGGTTTTTGGGAATTTAAAATCAAATGTTCCGTGTTATAATCACCAAACATACGTTCAAGAAATGATCGGTCTTTGTGTTCAAAAGCCAGCCAGTCAGCTTTAGTTTGCTCTATCAATTGATCCATCGCCCTGGAAGCATCCTGGGTAAATACCCAGTGAAAAGTAAAGTCCTTGAAATTTAATGTTTCGCAAAGGTTGGTGACGGAGTTTTCATACCGCTTATTGGCCGCGGCTTCCTGATCCTGAGCAATAGTCACCACTTTGATTTTGGCGCCAAATGCCGTTGATAATTCTACGAGATAACGCATGTTTTCTACGTTTTCGCTATCCTTATCCATGATGTAAAGGATATGCTGGATCGGTTGCCACAGATATTCTTTTGGAACGACTAGCGAAGGAACCGTTGCATTTTCTGCGAGTCTGGTCTCATAGGTACCAAACCATTCGTGCATCGTCGTCAACTCATTGGTGCTCTCGATAACCATCAGATAAGGATCTTTTTTTTCCGTTTCGTCAATAATCGTTGGTTCCTTAAAACCGGTCGCCGCATCAGCGTACACTTGAGGATGAATCTCCTTAAGTTTGTCGACCAGATTTTCCAGCTTATTTTCTGCCTGATCATGCACCTGCTCAATCTGAGTAGCCACTGTATTTTGCAGAATACTACCATCAATCACGACGGGTGGCGTGATGATTGGAACCTTTACTACCCCGAATAAGTAGGCGAATCGGTCTAATTGTTTAGCAAGCTGGGTTCCGTAGATTGCAGTTGGACTTTCTTCGAAATCCTTTAATACAATAAAAATTTCCTTTTTCATAATTATATATTTCTAATAGAAAGTAAATGCTAAGCAGATGTTCAATATTATGAATACCAATGCCAAAAAAGGAACGCTTTTCATAACCGGGTTGAAGGCATCGGCTTCTAAAAATAGACGAGGTAGTTATAAATTCTCACAAATAGATCCGCTTTAAAAGAGATTGGCGTCCATTATAATCAACAATTTGTTTTTTATTTATCTGGTAATTTTGTATATTTGCTGATCCATTTTGAACGCACTATTATATAAATATCAATGAGCAAAAATAAAGGTTCCCGTAAAAAAGACAAACTCGTCGCCCCCAATCGCGCTGTTACTGAAGATGGTAATATTTCGCTAAGTGGTATGTATCAGGATTACTTTCTGGATTAC
>CALLLR010000249.1 GCA_938008185.1 uncultured Saprospiraceae bacterium | reverse complement strand
CAATAATTTTTTCAGCATTGGGTACAAAAATAGTATCTTTGCTCGTATGAGTGAGAAAATATTAATATTAGACTTTGGTTCGCAATATACTCAATTGATTGCCAGACGGGTACGAGAATTGAATATTTATAGCGAAATTGTTCCATATAATAAAATTCCTCCCATAACGGAGGGTGTTAAAGCCATTATTCTTTCTGGTAGCCCCTTTTCTGTCACGGATGAAAAGGCGCTAAAAGTGGATCTTGAATTCCTGATCGGTCAACGACCAGTGCTCGCTATTTGTTACGGAGCGCAGATGATTGCCAGTCATTTTGGCGGTCAGGTACAGCGTTCGCAAAAGCGGGAATACGGCAAAGCCAGCTTGAGTGAAGTAGTCGCGTCCGATCCGCTTTTTTACGAAATTCCAGCGGATTCTCAGGTATGGATGTCCCACGGAGATTCCATCATGGAAGTACCCGAAAAATTTGAGATTACCGCCGCTACCGACAGTATTCCGGTCGCCGCTTTTAAATCTAAAGATAATCAGTTTAAACACCCCATTCATTGCCTCCAGTTCCATCCGGAAGTAACCCATAGTTTACACGGTAAACAACTCCTGCAAAACTTCCTGATCAATATCGCCGGCTGTAAAGGAACTTGGACACCCGCGTCGTTCGTCGAAGATACGGTCGAGAAGCTACGCAATAAAATCGGTACAGATAAGGTTTTAATGGCGTTATCGGGAGGAGTAGATTCTACCGTTGGAGCCGCTTTATTGCACCGGGCAATTGGGGATAACCTCTACTGTTTTTTTGTTGACAATGGATTGTTACGTAAAAATGAGTTTGAGGAAGTACTTGCTTCCTACGAAGGAATGGGACTTAATATTACCGGCGTAGACGCTAAACATCGTTTCTGGGACGCACTGGCCGGAGAAAGTGATCCGGAGAAAAAACGAAAAATAATTGGTGGGATGTTTATCGAAGTATTCGACGAATCTGCCGCAAAATTTGAAAATATAAAATGGCTCGGACAGGGAACCATCTATCCGGATGTGATTGAATCTGTTTCGGTACACGGTCCCTCGGTTACCATCAAGTCCCACCACAACGTGGGAGGGTTACCGGATCATATGAACCTCAAGATTGTCGAACCGTTAAGAATGTTGTTCAAAGATGAAGTAAGAAAGGTCGGTCGTCAAATGGAATTGCCAGAAAATATTATCGGACGGCACCCTTTCCCCGGACCGGGACTGGCCATTCGGATTTTGGGTGATATTACCCCGGAAAAAGTGCAAATCCTTCAGGAAGCAGATGATATTTTTATCAAAGGACTAAAACAGTTTGGATTATATGATGAAGTTTGGCAGGCAGGTGTTATCTTACTCCCCGTCCAATCCGTTGGGGTGATGGGAGATGAGCGTACCTACGAAAATGCCGTGGCGTTGCGAGCCGTGACTTCTGTAGATGGAATGACTGCCGAGTGGAGCAAACTCCCTTACGATTTTATGGCTTTTGTTTCCAGTAAAATTATCAATAACGTTAAAGGAATAAATAGAGTAGTTTATGATATTAGTACGAAACCTCCTGCCACAATTGAGTGGGAATAAAATATGGGTTATCGGTATTTGGGGTTGCTTGTTTTTGATGTCCTGTGATTCGCTAAAAAAAGTACCCACGGATAATGAACCAAAAACCGAAGTTCCCGAAGATCTTGGAGAAATTCAGGGAGGTAAAGTGTATAATCCGGAAACGGGTAAATACGAAAACCCGATAGATCGGGGATCAGACGTTGACACCATCAGTTGGACAGATACGCCCCTCGAAGAAGTTCCGCCGATTACTTCGGATGGAAATCTTCCCGACGGTACCAGTACCAAACCGGGAATGGATCCGGGACAAACCATGGATATGTACGACGTGGCGATCTGTCTGCCTTTCCTGGGGAATCGTTTTAAAGAATACGAAAATGATATTGACGATAAATCCATGCTGGCCATCAATTTTTACAGTGGTGTAAAAATGGCTTTTGATGATTTATCTTTCAAGGGAATTCGCCTCAACGTAGACGTGATGGATACCGAAGCTTCGGATGCTAAAATGAATTCTTTATTACAAACTTCTGAACTCTTTGAAGCCGAAATTATTATCGGCCCAGTTACTACCAATAATTTAAAAAAGACCGCAGCGTTTGCCAAAAAAAATAAAAAAGTACTGATCTCCCCCTTGAATCCCAATGATAAAATTACCAGTGGAAATCCGTACTTTGTGCAGACCAATCCTTCGTTGGAAAGTCACTGTCAGGCCATCACCAAGCATGCCCTGGACAATCACGCTGCTTCCGAGATTGTGCTGTTGGTAAGAGACAAAGGAGCCGAAAAGAATCGGTTGAAATATTTTCAGGATGCGCAGAAAACCTATAAAGGATCCGATTCGGTAGATCCACTCAAAGAATTTGTCGTAAGAGATAATTCGTCTGACTTGAGAGATCTGGATTTGATGCCGCTTATCCAACAGGGAAAAACAACGGTATTTATCGTGCCTTCCTGGAGTAACGAAAATTTTATCTACGCATTGATGCGAAAGATTAGTTTGGTAAAGGGACCTAATAAAGTAATCGTCTACGGAATGCCGCAGTGGAGAGAATATACCAGGATAGACTTTGACTATTACGAACGCTTAAATCTGCACATCAGCAGCAATACAGATTACGATATTTATGATGCTTCCGTCCGGAATTTTCGGGAACGTTATTTTGATCGATTTGGAATGACTCCGGCAGAAGATGCCATTATTGGATATGACTTGATGATGTATTTTGGTGAAATGGTCAGTAAACATGGTACCAGTTTTCCACAAAAAATCGACGGAGAATCGGCTAAGTTATTACACTCTAAACTAGATTTTCAACCGGTTCAGCGCACCGTTAATATCGAAAATTTAGATGCTGTAGATTTTTACGAAAATAAACTGGTCAACATTCTGAAATTTGAAGACTATCATTTTCAATCAACCAAGTAGAATACTGAGTAGGTTCTATGGACTTATTATTTGATTATTAGAATAAAAATTTTTCAAAAAATATGCTGAAAGTCGGTTTTGTTTCACCAGGGACTTGTAGTTCAGATAGGTAGCCGAGACATGCAGCTATTTTACTTTTCTTTTAAAATCTTTCCACGATAGAAGAAAAACCAATAGCCAATAACCAATAACCAATAACTAACAGCCAGTAAATGAATCCCAAACGCGAAGCGAAATTTCAGTCAGTAGCGCAGCGTCGGCAGCATAACTTTACCGTCATTCTTGAGAACGTTCACGACACTCATAATATCGGTGCCGTACTGCGTACCTGCGACTCGGTGGGTATTCACGAAATTTTTGCTCTTCACTCTCGCCCACAAAACAATAAATTAACTCTAACCCTTGGTAAGCGTACCTCGGGCGGTACCCGTAAATGGGTAGATGTTCATTTTTATCACGACCTGGAAGCTTGCTTCGAGCACGTTCGATCCCGTTATGATAAAATCTACAGTACCCATATTTCCGACGATGCGGTCTCTCTCTATGATATGGACCTTACCGGATCTGTCGCTTTATTATTCGGTAATGAACACATCGGTGTAACGCCCGAAGCCCTGGCTAAAGTAGATGGAAATTTTTTAATTCCTCAAGTTGGAATGGTGCAAAGCTTGAATATTTCCGTAGCTTGCGCAGTATCCCTCTACGAAGGCTTTCGGCAACGGAATGCTAAAGGATTGTACGATCCGGAAAGTAGAGATACGGCCGTAGATCAACAATTGATGCAGGAATACCGACGTCGTCACGAAGCGCGCGAACGTTTAAAAAAAGTGCCGCGGATTAAATGATCCGAATAGCTGGTGAGAAGGGCCAAAAAACCGCAAAGAAAAAGTGCGTAAAAAGAACTTAGTGGCTTTGTGGCAAAGAATGGTGTAATAAAACAAACCTAACTACTATGGAAGAAATGAAACAAAAGCGGAGCTTCCCTAAAATTGGTTTTTATGGATTTCTTCTATTAACCATCTTAACAGTTTTTTACGGAGGATTTAACTATCACGGGAACATTCCGCTGGAAAACCTAAAAGAACAGTATACCTACGAAGATTCTGAAATGATGAATATCGTAGGAATGAACGTACACTATCGCGTCACCGGAACTGGCGAACCGCTGGTACTCCTTCACGGTACCGCTTCCTCACTGCACACCTGGGATGGGTGGACCAAAGAACTATCCGATCAGTACCAGGTGATCAGTCTGGATTTACCAGGATTTGGGTTGACGGGAAAACATTTTGCCAACGATTATTCGATCAAAGCTTACACTGACTTTCTGGATGTCTTTTTAGACAAACTGGGCGTTACCCAAATTTATCTGGCGGGAAATTCACTCGGTGGGCACATTGCCTGGCAGTATGCACTGGATCATGCTAATCGGGTAAAAAAATTGATCTTACTCAATTCCAGTGGTTTTTCGAAAGCGGATTCGGAGGTAACCCTTGCTTTTCAACTCGCCAACACCCCCGGAGTCAATAAACTCATGTTGCGCCTCACCCCAAAATCACTGGTCGAAAGCAGCCTGGAAGAGGTATATTACGATGATGAAAAAGTCACTGAACAACTCGTCAACCGCGTTCATAGCTTGCAACTACGCCGGGGTAATCGACAGGCTTTTATCGACAAAAGTACCCACGAATATGCGGATCGTACCGAAGACCTCAAAAACATTAGCTGTCCAACCCTTATCCAGTGGGGGAAGGCGGACGAATGGTTACCAGTAAGTTGGGCCAAAGATTTTGAGGCGGCCATTCCCGATGCTCGGGTTATCCTCTACGATCAGGCGGGTCACGTACCGATGGAAGAAATTCCGGAAGAGACCGCACGGGATGTTCGACAATTTTTGGAAGGTGGAAGCGTGACGCCGATCACGGAAGGTTAAACAATCCTGCCTTCCGAAGAATTTATACGCAATAAAGAATGATTTTTTGTCTAATAAAGGACGATGAAGCCAATATGTATGGTCTGGATTAACTGAAAATAGGTTATCTTCATAGCGCAATTTTAATTAGTATTAAATGAAAAGGATTCTAATTCTTCTGGTTTTTTCTTTCGCTGGTGTATTCCTCTTAACGGCACAGGTCAAAACAGAATATTTTGATGGTCCTTACATCTTCCATCAAAACGACAGCCTGCGGATTCAATGGATTGAAAGTGGAGTAGGGCACGATACCCTGATTGCTAATGATGATCTGGGGCAATTTGCCAGGAAAGGACTGCCTGCCGTTGATCTGATGGACCTGTATTTTCTTAAAGATAAAAAAGCAACCTTTACCGATGTTAATAAAATTGTAGCCATTAGTGATGTTCACGGCCAGTACGATTTGATGATTGATTTGTTGAGAATCCATAAGGTGATTGATGAACAAAAACAGTGGATATTTGGAAAAGCACATTTAGTTGTGACGGGCGATAATCTGGACCGGGGAGATAAGGTCATGGATATTCTATGGTTTTTATTTTTTTTACAAAAACAAGCGGCCAAAGCAGGAGGACAAGTGCACGTACTTTTGGGTAATCACGAAATTATGGTGTTGCAAGGAGATATCAGATATCTGAACAGAAAATATTTATATACTTCCGGCGTCCTGAAAAATCGTTATCACCTCATGTTTGCCGAAGGGAGCGTTCTCGGCGACTGGATTGCCAACCATCAGGTAATGATCTCCATCAACCGGACCCTGTTTGTCCACGGCGGAATTTCGGAAGAAATCTTAAAGCTGAAATATTCATTGGAAGAGATGAATGATATTTTTAACCGGCATTTGATAAGGTTTGAGGATGAATCCGCTGTTTTAAAAGATCCAAAACTGGCCGCCTTGTACGAAGAGAATGGCCCCTTGTGGTACCGGGGTTATTTTAAAGAGGATAAAAAATTTCCAATAAAAAAAATATTAAAAAAACTGGATCAGGATAGGATTATTGTTGGACATACTAGTTTTGATTCTATTCGAACTTTTTATGATGGTAGCTTAATCGGTATTGATTGTAGTATCAAAAAAGGAAAGACCGGACAGGTATTAATTTACGAAGACCATAAATTTTTCGTCGGAAAACTTGATGGTACCAGGCATTCTCTCGCTTTTACTCCAGTCAACCATCCCGTAAATAATCAGACGGACAAACAACCTGAATCCAGTTTCTACGATTATTTATTTAAGATGGAAGGGACGCCTGAAATAGTGATCAATACCAATGTAAAACAGCTGATCAGGAAACGTCATAAAGACGAATATCAGAAAGCTACCTTGATGATCAAAGCACCCAACGAGGAGATAGTTAGTAGCTATAAGGGGCGCATCAGAGCCAGAGGAAATACCCGAAGAAAAGTATGTACCATCCCGCCCGTCAAATTTGATTTTTCAAAAAAAATGCTGGACTCGTTGGGCTTTGTGGAAAACGATAAGCTGAAATTTGTCTTTCCCTGCCAGAATAATTCGCGGGACCAGGAACGACTCTACAAAGAATTTTTTCTTTATGAACTCTACAAAACGATCGACTCTAATTCCATTATTGTCAAATTGATGGATATAGAAATCGGACAAGGAGAGGAGAAGAAATATAAATTTCACGGGTTTTTAATCGAAGACGAAGATGAATATGCCAGAAGGAAAAATGCCGTTGTTATTGATCAAGGAAAAATAAATGCCTCTCGGTTGCAAAGATCTTCTTTTTTGAAAATGATTTTTTTTCAATACATGATTTCCAATACCGACTGGGCAGTACCTAATCGCCACAATCTGGAACTCGTAAAATTACCCGAAATTGACAAAGTCGTGGCCTTGCCTTACGATTTTGATTATGCCGGATTTGTTGGTCATCAATACGCTGTGCCTCACGAATCGCTTCCGATTAAAGATGTGAACGAACGATTTTTTTTTAACTATAAAATAAGACAGCACGAGTTTTACGAAATGGTCCGTTTTTACCAATCCATCGAAGAGGAGGTCTACCGTATTTGTGACGCAGCTACTTATATGAAACCAAAAACTATTAAGGAAAACAAGGCGTACCTCAGGAATTTTTTTAATTTGCTCAAACATCCCAAAAGCCTGCAACGGGATATCCTGAAGCGGTGAATCTGCCTGATTACTAAAGACGTAATAAGACAGATTCAACAACTCCTAAACCCCCGTATTTTCATTCAGAAACTTCTCCGTTTTCGCGTGCTCGACTTTCGCAATAAACCGTTCCGCTTCTGCCTTGTCACGTACGACCTTCGCCAGCGTAAAGCACGATACCACGCTAAAAAGATAAGACATTCCTAAAAAGCCTTTCATCGCCAAATCTCCTGTGAACATGAAGAGTCCTGCAATCATTCCAGCCGAGGAGAGACCAAACCCAATCCAGGCTAAATTGTAAAAAGCCTTGGTATTCTGGTTTTCATAAATGTAACCGTTCATAATCGATAAAAATATAGACGAAACGATGCTCTTGGGGAGTAACCAAACTCAGCTGCTATTGGATTTTTGAGGTGTGCTAGCCAAAAAAAAGATCATCCCTAATGTATCTTTTAAGATAGACACATGAAGGATGATCTTTATTCTAATTCGTTTCGGATTACTCCGAAATAATTATTATTTATCTAGCAATGATAAAGCGACTTGTTTTAAGAACGCCTTCTTTAGATTGTGCACTCAGGAAGTACATACCAGCACTCAGCTGCTGTACATCTAATTGCATACGAGGTGTATTGCCTGCTACCGTTTCAGTAACCAATACTTTTCCGTAAATATCTACGATTCGCAGAGCAACTGTTTCATAAGCAGAAAAATCCATTTCTACATTCACAAAATTTCTTGCTGGGTTCGGAGAGATACTCATGGTTTGCTCAGATAGACCTAAACGATTA
>CALLLR010000248.1 GCA_938008185.1 uncultured Saprospiraceae bacterium | reverse complement strand
CATATGGACTGGTAATTTTAAATCTGCTCTGCGTTAGAAAATTCCTCATTATGCTACGGCATAACTCCGGATTTTCTGCCTTGATCAGCTGTAAAATTACTGCCTCCATAAACTCACTAACTTATTGCCCGAGGCACTAGTAGATTAGCGGTATTTATCAGGTCAAAGCCCGAATTCCCTCCATCACTTTTTCCAAATCAGGATTTTCCTCTCTGGCGCATAGTTCCATCAAGAATTCATCTTGTTTCCGGCCACGGGCCATCGCTTCGGCGTAAGGAAGTTTTGGCTGAAAAGTCACTAGCGAATATTTGGAATAATAATCCGGAAACTGATCCTCGAGTTGTCGTTCCACATTTCGTTTTTTAATAAAAACTGCATCATTCGTTTTATCCTGCATTTCATGAAAGTTATCAAGTGCTAAATCACCGATCGCTTTGGCATTCTCGATTCTGGCAGCTTGAAATTCCATAAAAATCTTTTTCCAATCTCCTTCATTTTCCCCTAAAATATCGTCAAAAACCCGAACGTCCTCAAACGAAGCATTCATTCCCTGTCCGTAAAAAGGAACAATGGCGTGTGCGGCGTCACCCATTACCAGCGTACGACCATACGCTTGCCAGGGTGCGCAACGAATGGTGCCGAGCGTACCCGTTGGATTCTTAAAAAAGTCTTCCAGGTAATCTGGGGTATGAGGAATAAGCGTTGGAAAGAATTTCTTAAAAAAAGCGGCTACCTTTTCTTTGGTATTTAAGTTATCCAATCCATAGGTTCCTCCGTAAGGATGGAACATGGTCACGGTAAAACTACCATCCAGGTTGGGTAAAGCAATAATCATAAATTCGTCCCGTGGCCAAATGTGCAGGGCATTTTTTTCGATCCGGTAAGTCCCGTTCGGTCCCGGAGGAATCGTCAGTTCTTTGTAACCATGTTCGAGGAAGGATTGCTCGTAGTTAAAGCGAAGTTTCGTGGTTTGTGCCATCATACTTCGCCGCACCGCACTACCCGCTCCATCGGTACCGATGACGATCGCTCCTTGATCGGTAAAGCTTTCTCCAGTGGCGATATTTGTCAAATTAGCACTACCAGCGTCGAGATGGACGCCATTGCATTTATGATTAAAAACAATATTTACGTGATCCATTTCATCGGCCGCGTTTAGCAACGCAATGTTGAGGGTGCTCCGCGAAACCGAGTTGATATAGTCCTGAGGTCGACCACTGTAGGGAGAATCAAAAGTGGTTCCGGCCAGGGTATGAATCTGTCGGCCGTGCATCGGGATACAATATTTTTTTACCGCTTCGGCAAGACCGACTTGCTCCAGGGCCATCAATCCACGGTGGGAAAGGGCCAGATTTATGGATCGTCCCGCTTCTACCCCTTGTTTACGCATATCCCCTCGCTTCTCGTACATCTGTACGTTGTATCCCCGCTGGCCAAGACGGATCGCTAATAGTGTTCCGCAAAGTCCAGCACCAATAATGATTATTTTCTGCATGATTTATTTCTGGTATTAGGTTAGTAAAAATACGATAAGTTTTGCGGTAATTGAGTAAAAAACTTTATCTTTTGTAACCTTTCCGTGGTTCGTGCGACTATTAGAGTGAAAGCCAATAACGAAGTTGTTCATTAGACACATTTTTTAAATGTCAAAAATAAAACAATCCAAATTTCTGAAAGTTTACCAAAGCTGTCACGAGCCCTTTCTGAGGTACTGCTCGGCGTTGACCTATGGAAAGATGGATTGTGAAGATTTGGTGCAGGATGTTTTGTTAGCTGCGTATACACATTATGAAAAAATTGAAAACAAGGACCAGTTGTTACATTATCTTCTCAGGGCCGCCCGTAATCGTTCGGTAAGTAAATTTCGCAAACAAAAATATAAAGCTACCCTGTTAGAGAAACATACCAAACGACTGGTGGCCCAGGAAGTGCCGGCAGATACAATTCTGGAGATTCAACTGCTTTACAAAACACTGGATCAACTACCAGAAAAGCAAAAGGACGCCCTGATTCTTTTTGAAATTAGTGGATTCAGCATGAAGGAAATTGCGGCTATTCAAAATAAATCAGAAGGCGCGGTAAAGACAAATATTAGTCGGGGCAGACAAAAATTAAAAGCGTTATTGACCGCTAAGAACGAATGGTTTGCACCTATTTTTGGAACCATCAAATCAATTACTTTATGAAAAACATGGGGAAAAAATATACGGATCTTCTTTTTCAAAAAACAAAAGAAATACCAACTGAGGTTCCATTGGAAAAACTGGAACAAATGATTCTGAATTTCCCAATTGCTCCCATTCCTACGGTGGAATCACACTGGTTTGTAAAATTGTTTAACCTAAAATATATTGCTATGACTATTCTTCCTTTAATGGCCGTGCTGGCTTTTTTGTTGGTTCCCGAGCAGGTCGAAACCACCGCTTCTTTCTCCGGAACTGAGACAAAAAAAATACCCGAAACACCCATTTCCTTCTTTGAAGTCTCGCCGATAAACGAGACCGAAACATTACCACCATCAGTTCCAGGATCACCTCCGGCGGCAGATAAGGATACCCGCCCCAAAAGACTTTTTCAAAAAGAAATTACGCCCGATTTACCAGTTTCGCAATCTGCTTTACTGGATATAGCACCGATCCAATCTCAGCCTGTCGACTCTTCCAAATTGAATATTACTAATAAAAAACAGGAAGGAGAACATCACATTTATCCCGTTTTTAACCGGCTTTATCCATACTCGGATTCCTCCCCGGTTCCTTTTATCAGTTCTTCCAGATTAAAAAAACTGAGGAGAGATTTGTACAAAAATTTTATATCGGATGGCATATTAATCAATAAAGGTGTTTTCGTAGAAATGAAATTGAAGCCGGATTCTATTATTGTGAATGGGCATCTCATTCCGGTGGATTTCTACTCAAAATATTTTGCACTAACCAGTATCGTTGGCGTGGGTCCTGACCGAAAAATCAAGATGAGCCGGAAATTTATTCTGGCTGGAGACTTTGGAAGGTTTGGGTTTGAAGGTCACGGCGTAGGCACTTTTAAAGAGGCGTTACTTGAAAGAGATCCTGAATTATCTATATTGCTTTCTAAAGGAGAAGAAATCCATTTTGATGAGTCAACCATAAAAGAAATCACTCCAACAAGAACTATCTTCGAAAAAGAAAATGATGCGTTGATTTCTTTTGCCAATAAAATCCAGTATAAGACACCGGATGATTCGGGTAGGAAAAGACTTTTTACTCCTAAATTAAATGAAAAAAAGTTAACAACCTTACACCAAGAATTAACCATACTCTTGACCGAAGATAATTTTATCAACGAAGAAAATGAATTTGCAATCATTCAATTACCTAAAAATACAATTCGGGTAAACGGCCAAATTTTAACCGGTGAACAATTTGAAAAATACCAACAATTAATAAGAAGTTACCGGATCAAACACGGACGAGATCGAATGATTTTACGGAGTACTCATTATCTAAAAGTTGGAAATTATAACTACGGAAACTTTACCGGAACGATCATAACGTTACCGTTTGAAGAATAAGGTGCTAAATAAACCGATTCAAATTCACGGAGGCGTCAATGGCGTCTCCGTAAATTAAATGTCTTGCCATCACCGCCGACCAGTAAGGTCCAACCGAAGCACCTTTCGTTCCTAATCCATTAAATACCAGGACCTTCTCCTCCTTCGGTGCTGCCCCCAATACAGGTCTGCGGTCTTTGATGGTTGGTCGAATAGCTGCCTGATGATCCAAAATGACAAAGGGAACTTTAACGTCTTCCGTTATTTTTTCCATCAACTCCTCTTTACCAGTTTGCGTAGGACGCCCGTCCGCAAATTTCCAGTCGTAGGTCGCTCCTACCCAATATCGATTTTTTCCCAAAGGCACAAAAGTTAATTTACTTTTATAAATCGCGTCCAGAGAAAGATCTGGTATTTCTAAAATAATTACTTCTCCTTTGGCCAGTACCATTGGTACAAAATTAAACCAGGGATTGTTCAAAATTTGATAGCCTTCGCAAAAAATTATCTTTTCAGCGGTCCAACCGTCATAGACAATCTGCTCTTTTTCAATCATCAGCGCAGCATAATTAAAGCGATTGATTTTCAACATATTCTCCTGTAAAAAGTGGTCCTTCCAGGATTGGATATAAACCGGTAAATCTACCCGGCAACCTCGCTTGATAACGCCCCGGGCAAGTACGGATTGCATTCCTTCCGGATTTCCAGGAATTAACTCCGGAGAAAGATAGTCGGCATAATCCGGATAACCGCAGCGCATCGTCCAGAGGTTTTCATCGGCAGGATCGTGAAGCGTGCGATGAACAGGTGTTTGGTAAATAAAATGTTTATCTAATAAAGATTCCTGTTTTTGGTAAGTGGTTATTGCCGTGGGCAACAACTCATCAATCATCCAGGATTTGACCAGTCGACGTCCGGTGATGGGATTAATGATGCCGGCGGCAACCGCAGAAGCAGCTCCTTGGTGATCCGCATCGAAAACCCGTACGGTTTTTCCAGCAGCCAGTAATTCGGAGGTGAGTAAGGTGCCAGCCAATCCCTGACCGACCACAAAAAAATCTACTTTATTCATAATTTATCGAGTAATTCCCGATCACTTTTTTTCAATTTTGCTACCACCAAATCATAAGAGTGATCAATCATTTTCACCAATAATTCATCGTCTAGTCCATCTTCAAACGCCACCGTATTCCAGTGTTTTTTGCTCATATGGTAACCCGGCTGAACTTGGTAATAGCTTTCGCGTAACTCCTCCGCCCAATCGGGATCACACTTAAGATTGACGCTATAGTTTTCTCTTGCTAACCCCGTCAGCGCAAACATTTTCCCCATAACTTTAAATACCAGGGTCACTTCGTCAAAGGGGAATGTTTCTTCTACTCCTTTTTTCTGTAAACAGTATTCGCGGAAGGCTTCAATGTGCATGATTTTTTTGGTAAAGGTACGAAAAGATGGGTGCTTCGCTTGTTGAATCGCTTCGCTCGTTGAAGGGTTGAGGCGGGCTTGCCAGAATTTTGGGGCTACTCGGGACTATTCAATAATCTGTGTTTTTTGTTGTGTAAAAAGAGATAAGTCAACTAATGAGCTGATTAACAAATAATTATTAATACAATATATTAATTATATATTTGAACTAACTGATTAGACACAATTAATTGAACAGTCCCGGCTACTCACAAGGTATTCGCTCAAATTCCTCTTCTACTAGATACAAAATTCCTCCCTCGTGGGGGCGTTTCATTTTTTGACAAAATTGTGGGAGCATTTTCCGGGCGGTGGTGGGCGTGGTAAAGAGCGGGGTACCCCATTCTGCAAATGCAACGTCATCCAGTACTACTCGATAACGGGGCATGGTCTCGGGAGGCAGGGCACCGTGTATTGTGGGATGAGGATCAAACAGATTTCGGTCGGTCTCCCCAAAGAACAGGACCATTTCGGGTTGGGAGCCAGCGTACATTTTAAAGGAAAGTTGTTCAGGGGTAATGCCGAGGTAATTAAATCCAGGCAAGATCCACACTAAAAATAAAACCAATAGTCCGGCGGGAAAGGAAAGCAACCTGGTGATCCTATTTCTTAAGTTCAATTTTTTTATACCAAAAAATAAAAAAATAACCAGAAATGGCATGACCAAATTCCAGGGCCAGACCACCATATTCCATTGATGACCAAACGGACCTAACAGACCTAAAATGACCAGATGGAAGGCAACGCTCGCCCAAACCGCAAGGTTACGAACAGGTCGGAATAACAATCCTATTCCAATCAAAACCTCTACTCCACCCGCTCCGTACGCCAGCCAGGAAAAAGACGATAAGCCCAGCGGCTCCATTAACCACGGAAAAATATCCGTTTGAAAATAGCTGTTAAACTTATGTAATCCGCTCCAGATATAGGTGCCCGTCACCACTCCGCGCATGGTCATGATCAACCATTCGTTGGAAATCCGTTTTTTCCATAAAAATAAAAACAATAATAAACCGTAAAAATAAAACCATACTTGCAGGCGGTGAATATTTCCAAATACCAGTAAAAGACCAGTAATTAATAGCAGTTTTAAAAAGATATTTTTTTGGGAAAAGCACAAATTTAAAAAAATCAACAACAAAAAAACAGGAAATAAAAACAAAGAACTATTTTCCAGCCATGCTCCGGAGGTGGCAATAATTGGAAGATACGGCAAGACCCCATTTGGTTGCCACCACAACGAATAAGAAAGTATTATTTGGGCGGCCAGACCGATCATCAGGGTGAAAAAAATCCATCTTAAACGATCTTCTGCCGGCCAGGACCAACGACGCCAAAAATATTCTATATCCGTCATTGCCTAATTATCAGATTTACGGAGGGTTCGAATTTTGAGGGTACCGTAAGGAATTTTCATTCTTTTTAAATCACTCAGAGTTGCTTTGGCAGTAGCGGTAGCCTCCATCCGTTCGGGATACATGAGCTGGTAATAAACTACATATTTGGTTTGGTCACCAAAGCATCCCAACCATAAGATACTGGCCGTAAAATCAGCGTTATTTAGCAAGCTAAGCCGTCGTTGCGCAACGGACAGATCGGAATAAACCCCGTCCTGGACCAAATAAAGTGCCCCGGTAAAATTGTAAAACCGTTCGCAATCATAACTTGTTTTAAAGCCGTTCCGGTTACCCACCACAATTTCTGTACTGGATTTATTCCCGTTTTTTGGATTCGCTTCCAGTTCCAGAAGATCATCCGGTTCGTAGGCAATAGGACTAATTGCGGCGGCATTATCATCTGGCCAGATGGCTTCTTCCAGACTCAAATAATTTCCGGTAATAGAATCCCAGTTTAGAAAACCATCTTCTTTTAGTAAATATCCCTTGTCTTCCAGTCGGATGTCTTTGGATTTAACCAGCTGATCCCGTTGGTACTGATCTTCATCAACGTAAGCAATCGGACTATCCTTCCATTCGGTGTAATAGATGCCGGTAATGATCGATAGACCAAGAAATAAAGTAACGAGTTGTTTAAAATATCCTGCCCGGTAGCGGTTCAGACCAACGGTCGACTGGGCCTTGCCGACCCGGCTGGTTTTGTCATTTAACCATTTTTTTACTTTCGCACCCCGGGAACTTACCCGATCCACACCACCATCTTTAAAAACCATCCCTTGACGATTTTCTAGTACCGCATCTCTGGCCGGAGTGATCAGCATTTGTACAATCATTTCTTTATTCACCATCACCAGTCCGAATCCATTATCAACACACTGCTCTTTGAGTTCCAGAAAATTTTTATCAAGGTTAGAATCAAAAACATCTTCTCCCAGCGCAATCCATTGTTCGGTGGCATCGTAGGTTTTAAATTGCTCAATCGCATAAATATAGCGATAGCGGCGCATCCAGCCCAGCAACAATCGAAACAAAAATAAGCCAAAACAGAAAGCACCGGCCAGGATCAGTACCGTGGGAATTTCGCCAAGTGTCTGCGCCAGATTGTGACCTTTGTAGTGATAATAAGTGTAGCCGGCGGCAATTACCAGCCCCGTGCAAGCCAGACTATCCCAATTAAGTAATTTATTTTGAATAGCGTAGATGACTTCGTTGCAGGTATTGCAGGAAGTAGCCTCTACAGTAACGATAAAGGGCGCTCCCTCCTCGGTATTAAAAGCAAGATAACCGTCTGCAATCACCCCTCCGGCGGCAGTCACGTCATAGCGCGTCTCCATGATCGCTTCACCACGGGGACGAAACTTATAGTGCGACCGAATAAACGGTAACGCAGCGCGGATGATCTCTTTTTCGGTTAATTGACTCAAGGTGTTTGGTGTTGGTCCCGGCTTTGAAATGAGACGATTTTGTTGGTAAATATAGAAAATTTAAGGCATTTTCGGAGTTTACTTTCTCTTTTCAGCGTAATCCGGGTTGGCATGAGCGCTACGCAGGTAGTCGTGAAGTTTAGGAAGATTATCGGTGTTGAGCAGATCAATACCGTGGTAGGTAAGCCAATTCCAGGCGGTGGGATTTTCGGGAATTTTCCAAAGACGAGTCAAGCGTCCTTCTGCCTGGGCTTTGGCAACAAAATCCTGAACTTTTAGAATATTTTTTGGGCTTTTGGTTCCAAAAGTGGTCGTCCAGCCAAGAATGGTGCTATATTTTTCGCTGATCATTGGCATAAGGTTGACCGGATATCCCTTGCCCAGGTCGATGGGACGACCATCGATGGCCGCCCAGCGTTCGGATTCGGCAACGATGGTTTTGATCGGGCGATTACCGGTAATAATGAGGGTGATTGCTCCCGGTATTTCTACGCCATCGACAAATTTGGTCAACATTGATTTATAAGGTTCGATGTCTTTTAGAAGTTTGGCATAAGTCGCTTCGGCATCGGTCTTGATATCAATCATCAGGAAAATCGGATCGGGATGATCTTTGTAAAAATATCCCTGCCGATTATAGATTTCGAATAAAGGATCCAGGTAAAGTTCCTTGAGGTCTTTGGTCCTGGCAGGTCGTAGCGGACGACGGTGTGCCACCACCAGGCGATTTTTTATCAATAGAATATCGGCCTCAATATAGATGTAGCCAAGATTTAGGGCCTTGAATAAAGGAGGATCTTGCCAATAATCATTGTGTGAACAGCCCCGTTTCAAAGCATAAACGGTCGGTAGATCTTCCTTTTCCTGATATTTTTCGTTAGCATTTTCGATGGGTAAAATTACCGAATTTTCGAGAACTGCTACCATTGGATCTACTTCGTCGACGTGGTTGCCGAACATACAAAGAAAGAACATGGGTAGAATCAGTTTTATCATTGATGTGTTTCAGGTAGCATTTCTTACGTAGTCGTTTTGGTCTAAATTGAACGCCAAATAAACAAAAAACATTGTTAGCGCTAAGTTGGGAAACGGACAAATGACCATTATATCTATAACCTCTAAAAATTGTACCAAGGTTTTTTTGATGGGTGGATTGTTTGATGTGCGGATTTTCTGATGTGCGGATTGTTTGATGTGCGGATTGTTTGATGTGTGGATTGTTTGATTTGTGGATTTGTGGATTGTTTGATGTGCGGATTGTTTGATTTGTGGATTGTTGATGTGTGGATTGTTTGATTTGTGGATTGTTTGATTTGTGGATTTGTGGATTGTTTGATGTGCGGATTGTTTGATTTGTGGATTGTTGATGTGTTGATTTGTGGATTTGTGGATGTGCGGATTGATGGATGTGTGTTAAAGAAACCAGATTTCCCTGATAGATTCTAGTATAAAGGCAAAAAAGTGTTGGAACTCCCTTAAGGGTCGGGGTAAATTCCAACACTTTTTTGACGGCCGGATATGGAGATCAGTTAATTGGTGATGTTCTATCGTGGATTAGTGGATTAGTGGATTAGTGGATGTGTGGATTGGTGGATTGGTGGATTTGTGGATGTGCGGATGTGCGGATGTGTGGATTTGTGGATTTGTGGATTTGTGGATTTGTGGATTAACATAATTATATTTTCCTGATGAAGTTCAGTCAAAAAAATGTTGGAACTCCCTTCAGGGCTGGGATAAATTCCAACATTTTTTTGATGTGCGGATTTTTTGATTTTGTTGAAGTGATCCCTAAACTAATTTATACCGGTTCTTTATTTTTAAAATTGGTTTTTCAAAAAATTCGTAGGAGAAAGCTGATAGCAGGATCGTTAAAAGAATAGTACCTGAAATCTTTAACAAGGGCATGGCTTGCCATAAAGAAAATTCAGAAAGTACGGCTAGCACCACCATATGATAAAGATATAAACCGTATGATATGGTGCCCAAATAATCAAAAAATTTATTTTGACTAATGGTATTTAAAACGATTCCATTTTTTTTGTTAAAAACCAATAAGATAAACAAAAAAGCAAGTGGAAAAATCACCGTGTATTTTTTGATCGTAGCCGCCATAATTCCGTTGAAATCGTGAAAATCCAGTATGCATAAAAGGAAAATTAACCCCATGATTACGGCCCAAATCCAGCGAGCCTTAAGGTAGAGGATAAATTTATTTTTAAAATAATAGTAACCCAGCAAACCACCGATGGCAATCGTATCTATCCGGCTGAGGGTATGACAATAAAAATTCATCCACTCCCTGGAGCCCATTTCAAATTCATACCACCTAAACAAAATGCTGCTCATAATGACCATAAAGAGAAAACGGGGAATCTGCTTGGTGGAAAGAAGCGCAAAAATAATTGGGATAAATAGATAAAAATGTTCCTCAATACAAATAGACCAAAGTGGCGTAAGAATCATATTATCGGGCCAGGAATTAGTTCCAATCATCGAAAAATTGCCACCCAGTAGAAAATACTTTAGTAATTCGTTGTGACTATCGGGAAATTGGGGCTGAAAATAGGCGATTAATAAAATCAAATAGTAAAGCGGAAAAATTCTTAATATTCTTCTGGTATAAAATTTTCGAATGGAGATTTTATTGGTCGCAGTTTTTTCGACGAGCAAAAGATAGATGATCAAAAACCCACTGATTAAGAAAAAGAAATCAACGCAGACCGGGAGATTATTAAAAAATCGTTGCAAAAAATGGGGAAGCTTTCCAGTTAGCCCAATGGTCGTATGATAGATGATAATTCCAAAAGCGGCAAAAAACCTTAACGGATTGATTCCTTCTATGTAGTGGTTTCTTTCCTCTAATTTGATCATATTTTTGTTTTCAGAATTTATATTATTGGTCACAAATTGAAGAAAGCCAATCGTCCGCCTATCGAAAGCCAAACACAATAGCAGAGAAAAAAAGCCCATCGTTCGCCAAACACGATAGCAGGGAAAAAGTCCACCACATCACCCCTCCCCAATCTCAAACCGCTCTCCCTCTTCCCGATATGGCTGAAACCGGGAAAACAATTCTTCTTTATACCAATTAATTTCTCTTGTTTTTTGAATGGCCCGATGATGTTCTTTACTGTTGTACGCAAAATCCTTCAGCGATTGCGCATCTTTCCACAAGCTAAAAGTAGCCATCTGTAAAACGGGTACCTCACCAATTCCTTTGGTGTATATTAATCCTTTATTGTCCGCCAGAGGAACGCTGGAAGTTGGTACATATTGCCAAAATTTCCGCAATTTCCGCAATCGAATGGTTGCTCTGGTAATGACAGCGATTTTTGCAAAGGCAGGGTCTAAATTCGAATGAGGCTCAAAAGGATTTTTTCCGGACCATGCTCCCCTTGCCAGAATATTCTTCATATAAATCGTCCAGACTTTTTCGGTTCGCTTCCGGTAAGCACCAAAAAGGGTACTGTTTTTAATAAAATCTTTCGCCAGGGATTCGTTCTCCCAGGTCATTAAAAGACTGTAGGTAGACCAATCCGGAAAGGGATTAAATCCATTCTCTTTTCCGCTACCCATCAGCTTGTAAAACTGAAGTCCTTTAGCGCGGGCCAAATGACGATGCGCAAATTGCATCATACCAAAACCCCAGACTTTGTTAGAAAGTCTGGGGTATTGGAAAAAACTGATGGTGGTTATTTGTTGACTCAAGCTTATTGAGATTAGCAGACGAATGGAAATGCGGAAGATAGTTCTTAGAATAAGAAAGTCGGTACTGTTAGATGGTATCCAGCAATTTCTTTTTCATGGTTTTAAATTCCTCGTCTGTAATGATTCCGGATGTTCGCAGATTGTCAAACTCCTTTAGTCGTTCAATCATCGCTTCCGTACTCAATTTTTCCTCTTTTGATTTGTTTGCCTTATTTTTTTTGGGCGGTATCACCTTATCCGGAATATCAACAATTTCAATCTGCGTTTCGTCCGGAATATCAGGATCGGCAGTTACTTCAATATTTTTATCTTTAGCTACTTGACGAGCGATATCTTTACCCTTTTCGAATTTACTATTATAATATTTTTTTAACCGTTTTGGGTCAAAATCCAGAATCGTCCCACCTTCCGAAAAATGTTTTTTAAATACTTCTCCCAGCGCGTAAGTGGAGGCGCCCGCAAAAGAAGATACGGTGATACCCCCCAGAATAGTTCCGATGCCAGGAATTAATTTGACCACACTAGCCGCTCCCAGTCGCGCAATCGTTGAACTGGTTAGCGAGGTTACAATCGCTTTTCCTTCCGTCTCTTTATAATCCACTCCGTAAACCTTGCAAAGTTGTTTAATCATATCCAGTTGTAAGGCACTGACCGCAAAAATATCTGCCATCAATACAGGAATCAATCCCATTCCCATGGACCAGGCTACGTGGTTGCGAATAATCGTGTTGGCATCATCCTTTGGATCTTCGGAAGGTTCTGGAACATTTTTATTTTTCTTATCCCGCATCATGTTATAGACTCTTTTAGTGGTCTGTTCACCGATGGTTTTAATTATTTTACCAGGAATACTCATATTTGATTTTTTTGATAGTGTTACCTAAAATTAATCCTCTTTTGGGTAAATCCCAAATAATTTGGGACATGACCTTTACTTTTTGACGCAGAAAGCAGCTAAAAGTTTCCGTTCGGTCCCAAAAGAGACGCTACTCCATTAACGATTAAACCCCTCATTTCGTTTAAAATAGTTGAAAATAGTGCTTTATTTGTATTATTATACCCTGTACTAAGCTCGATTCAGATACCCCAATTATGAAAAAACTTAAAATTAATTTACCGAAGTTCTTATTCCTGCTTTTAGTGTTGTTCGTGACTGCGGGATTTCTGGAAATTATTCATGACTTTTTATTATCAATTTTCTGGGCCGTTGTACTAACCATTTTATTCAAAAGTACACATCAGGATGTTTTGAAAAATTTTGGAAACCGGGCGAACCTAGCGGCTGGTTTCACGGTTTTGATGATTGTATTTTTAGGAATTTTACCGATCACTGGGTCCATTTTTGCACTGGTGGATCAGGTAGATGATCTAATGTTGATACCCGAAGATACTTCAGAAATTTCCTTTGATGACCGGATTGAGAATTTCAGGGATAAACTACCAATTGAAAAAAGTACTTTAAAAGCCCTCGGATTCGGGAAGAAAAAAACCAGAAAAAAGGTAGAAAAAGCCATTGAAGGTACGGTCGACATTGTCATCAATTACGTATTTTCGCTCACCCAAAACCTTTTTAGCTTTATCGCCAATTTTTTCCTGACGATTTATCTTCTCTTCTTTTTTTTACGGGATGGTTCATCCATGATCAGCGATCTGATGCTCATTATTCCAATGGAAAATAAACTGGTGCGAGAATTATTTTTTCGTTTTGAAAACGTAACGGTCGCCACCATTCGTGGTAGCCTGGTGGTCGCGGTTTGTCAGGGAGTTGCCGGTGGGATTATTTTTTGGTTATTGGGAATCAATGGGGTGATTATTTGGACCGTAATCATGATTGTAGCGGCACTTTTGCCCGTCGGTAGCGCAATTATATGGTTTCCGTGGGTCATCATATTTTTTATGAATAATGAAATATCCAAAGCCGTTATTTTAATGGTGGTCGGGGTAGGATTTATCGGACTGATCGATAATTTATTACGACCCCGTCTGGTGGGCCATCGTACTCGGATGCCAGACTATATGATTCTGCTTTCTACCCTTGGAGGACTCGCTTATTTTGGATTATCCGGTTTTGTGATTGGCCCCGTTTTCGCCGGTCTTTTTATCAGCTGCTGGCAAATAATGGGCACAAAATATGGCAGTTTAGGAGACCAGGAAATTCTGGCGGGTGGGCCCAAAAATCCTGCAAATCCGTCATAAAAAGCTAGTGCCTCGGGCAATAAGTTAGTGAGTTTATGGAGGCAGTAATTTTACAGCTGATCAAGGCAGAAAAAGTAGTTTTTTATTGAATAACTTCCGTGCTATCGGTCATAAAACTTACGCATATCACCACTTTTAAATTTCCGCTCTTTACCAAAATCTGATCGCAACGGCTTTCGGTAAGCAGCGTATGCACCCCGTACCATCCAGGCACCATAGAGCACAAAACCAATCGCAAAAATACGCGCAAGACCCTCTTTTCCCACACTGGTCAGCATAGCTCCTCCACCAATGAACAACAGCAGCAATCCAATCATTATTTTATAAAGATGTTTTTGCCGTTCCTGATGAGAAATTTCGTACCGTACGATATAACCATCTACCTGTTTTAAAGCAGCTTCCCGATCCGCTTCTGTAATCTCCAGACTACTCAACGCCTGCTCGATTTCAAGGTAATCTTTTCCGTCAAAAGCCAGATCCTGACAGTGATTTTTTAATGCTTCTAAATCCATCTATCGAAGATAATAAATTATCAGTAACTGGACAAACCCGTTGGCGTTCTTGGGAGGCAGGTGAAAATTTAAAAAGCCACCAAATTGAAAATATTTTGTTTAAAAATTAAATTATTTACCATTATTATTTTGATAATCTATTTAAAAATAGCATATTTACTTGTTTAAAATAGCTTTATTCTGGGACTATTCCCTAAAGTATGTCAGCGCGAAAGCTTTCCTTTAGAGATACAAGTTTCAGAATAGCAAATGACACACTTATTCGTACCGTCTCTATGCTACACAAAAAAACTATTTAAAGATTCACCAATCTACTACCCTATGATGATAATGGAATTGATATTTTTGGGAGTTGGTCTTTTGCTCGGTGCTATTTCTGCCTGGTTTATTGCTAAATACAAATTTGCAGCAGTAAGTGGTTCTCTACCACTGGACGTCGTAAAACAACAATATGTGCTGCGCGAGGTGTTCGCCAACTTACAGGAACAGACCGATATGTACCGAGCTGATATGATGGAAAAAGAATCAGAAATCCGCAATCTGACCAAATCTCTTTCTTCCCAGCAACAGGAAAACCTGGGCCTACGGGATAAATTGATCCAGGATCAACAGCAAATAACACAGCTGCAAGCGCAATTTCAAAGAGAATTTGAGCATACCGCAAACCGTCTGTTCGATGAGAAAACAAAACGCTTTACCCAGCAAAATCAGGAGCAACTCAATCATATTCTCAATCCATTACGCGACCGAATCCGGGAATTTGAATTAGGTATTGAACGTCGGTATCTCGAAAAAACCAAGGATATGGTTTCGCTGAAAAAAGAAATTGAGCAGCTCCGGGATTTGAATGTTCAACTCAGCGAGGACGCCAATAATCTGGCCGCCGCATTGAAAGGAGACAACAAAACCCAGGGCGACTGGGGAGAACACCAATTAGAACTATTATTGGAAAAATCGGGATTAGTCAAAGGAATTCATTTCACCACCCAGACCAGCTACGTTGATATCCACGGAAAAATAAAAAGACCCGATTTTATTATTAATCTTCCGGAGGGCAAACACCTGGTGATTGATTCCAAAGTTTCGTTGGTCGCTTACGAAAAATATTGTTCATCAGATAATAAAGACAAACATCTTAAAAATCATATCGATAGTATTCGGCGACACATTAACGACCTGAGTAGCAAAAACTACCAACACCTTTACCAGATTTCTTCCCCCGATTATCTATTGTTATTCGTACCGATAGAACCTGCTTTTGCCATCGCAGTCCAGCACGACCAACAACTTTTTCTGGATGCACTGGATAAAAATATCGTCATGGTTTCCAACTCTACCTTACTGGCTACGATGCGGACTGTATCTTATATTTGGAAACAGGAAAAACAAAAAAAATCGGTATTGGAAATTGCCCGGCAAAGTGGCTTACTTTACGATAAACTCTGCAGTTTTGTCGAAGACCTCCAACAGGTGGGTCACCGAATTGACCAAACCCAGAATGCTTACCATTCAGCGATGAATAAATTGATGGATTCAAAAAAATATGGAGATACCCTGCTCGGAAGAGCCGAAAAGATCAGAAAACTTGGCGCAAAAAATACTAAAAAATTACCGAAGGATCTACTGGATTAGGCACCGACGGGTGAACAAATGATTTGTAAATTTGTAAAGGAGTAAGCGAATTGTTCCGAATAAGAATTTAAAGTGCTTAGAGTAAAAGATTATAGCCAGGCAATGAACATCGTTGTCTGGCTTTTTTAATGAAGCTATTGATAGACCGAACACAATGAAAGACCATTTATTGATTTTAACTGCTATGGGTGCCGCAACGTTGATTATGGCGTGGTTGCCCTCCTTATCAAAAAAAATAAAGATCAGTTATCCCATCATTCTGATTATGGTTGGATTTGGTCTGTTTTACCTGGGAGTACCACTCAATTGGCCCGACGCTTACTGGCCGGATGCCTGGGTCATGAAAATTTCGGAAGCCATCGTCATCATTTCCCTGATGGGTGCCGGATTAAAAATCAACCGGCCGTTTTCCTGGGCAACCTGGCGTGGAGCCTTGCAACTCATTTTGATTACCATGCCTGTTTTCATGCTAACCATTCTTCTTTTGGGAATGGAATTTTTACAGTTCAGCTTACCCGCCTCCATATTACTGGCTGCGGTGCTCGCGCCAACTGATCCCGTATTAGCCGAAGAAGTTCAGTTGAGCGGTCCAAAAAAAGACAACGAAAAAGATACAGAATTACAGTTTACCCTCACAGCAGAAGCAGGCATTAATGACGGGCTGGCCTTTCCATTTACCTATATGGCCATTCTGGTGGCACAAGCCGGCAGCTGGGAAAATTTTGCGCTGGGCGAATGGTTTTTTTACAAAGTTTGCGTTAAGATAATTTTGGGAATAATTATCGGTTTCATGCTCGGACGCATCGTGGGATATCTTTTAGAAAAATTACCGCAAGTCGCCAATATTCGTACCCGTGACGGATTCCTGGCCTTATCTACCACTTTTTTTGTTTATGGTTTGACAGAATTGCTGTATGGGTATGGATTTTTGGCGGTATTTGTGGCTGGGTTGACCATCCGCCGGGCGGAAATTGAAGAAAATGATTTTAAGAAAAAAATGCACAATTTTGTGGGAGAGATCGAGCGATTTTTACTGGTTTTCTGGTTGGTACTATTCGGCGGTTCGATCTTAAACGGGGTATTTGAAAATATAGGCTGGAGAGAAATTCTGATGGCCTTGTTGATCATTTTGGTCATTCGCCCGGCAGCGGGGATGCTGGGTCTTATGGGCACCAAAATTTCAAATAAAGAACGATTGGCAATTAGTTTTTTAGGTATTAAAGGAATCGGCTCTATTTTTTATCTGGCCTGGGCATTTGTCACTTTTGGCGATTTTCCGGAACGAAACGAAATGTACGCAATCACTTCATTGGTAATTTTGTGCTCAATTGTAATTCATGGATTAACGGCTTCGCATATTATTCAGTATATTGAAGGAAAGAATAAAGATTAAAAAAATTTTAACGTTGGTTTATCAACTCGAAAATGCTCCTTCATCCTCCACATAACTCTAAACCAAAATCCAGATAGTATCTTCACGACTACCCTACCGAACAATCACAAAACTATCCGCTACTCTAGCCGTCTCTTTAATCCAAAACTGCACCCCATAAACACCTTCCTGATAATCACTGATATCCAGCTCAATCGGAAAATTTGGTAACGCCTCATAGACGTCCAGTAAAAATATTTGACCCAAAGAATTGTACACCATAATTTCGCAGCGAACACCAGCATATTTCGTTGTATTAAAAGTAACTTGATTACTTGCAGGATTTGGATAAACAAGAGCGTCCGGAAAAAGATTCATAAAATCAAAAGTGGAAATTTCAGAATCTACAAAATTACCATTCTGATCATACTGTCGAACATAGTAATAGTTGATGCCAAAAACCGGTGTTTCGTGGAGGAAATTATAGGAAAATAATCCACTTTGATTATTAGCGCTATTTGTTTCTTCAAGTACCGTATAATTAATTCCATCCCCGCTATGTCTCACTTCAAAATAAGCATTTGCAACCTCGGTATTCGTAAACCAGTCAACCAAAACTGCATTATTAACACGATTAAGGGTGATATCCAATATTTCTTCCGGTTCGACTGGCGGCGTATTGTCCAAAAATTCCCAAAACAATATTTCGGAAGCAATATTACCGTTTCCCGCAGCATCGGTCACCACATTTTCACCAATAGAAAATTCAACCGTACCAAAATCGAGGGCCACTAATTCAACATTATAGGTTTGATCATTCTGCGTAAATGTGGAGACGACCGCGTTGTTAAAAACTAAATCAACTTCGGCTAAATCAGTCACCAATTCACTAAATTCAATTTTCACTTGGTAGGTACCTTCAACTCCCGTGGCTAATTCTTCCAGAATAATCGCCGGCCGAATGGTATCCGGTGCCAGGGGAACCAAATAGTTTAAGACCAGTTCGTTGGACGCTTCGTTGGGATTATCAAACAGATCGACGATGGTCTCCGCCTCCAGTTGTATCGTTATTTCTCCCTCCAGAATCGGAGTCCCCAACAACGTAAATACATTATCAACACCAGAAAGGTTTGATAGTTCCGCATTGGTTACCAGAAAGTCCGACAAAGACAATCCGGTTATTTCTTCCGAAAATCTGATTTCTACAATAAATGGTTCTGAAACTTCGGTGGTCGAAGTACTCAGGATGACCTCCGGTGCGGTGACATCGATGGTACCAAAATTTACTTGTAAAAAATTGGAGACCAAATTAGGATTACCCGCGGTATCTACGACTGCCGCTGCCGGTAAAAATATCGAGACTGCTCCGACCGCTCCAGGATTGACCATTAATGTGTAAGTGGTATCAATCCCCGTCAAATTTACACCCGCGCCGTTACTAATATTAAAATCACTTACTTCCAGGCCCGTCACCGGTTCATTAAATTCCACCAATACTGGAAAAATGGAATCCACCGTATTTTGTGGGGTAGATAAGAAAACCAACGGTTCTTCCTCATCCGTAAAATTTACACTAAGCGTTCCGGAAGCTACGTTCCCATTGCCGGCCTCATCTACTACAACCCCGGCGGGCACCTTAAACCGAACAACACCGACCGCGATGGGATCAATTAAAACAGAATAATTCATATTTTCCCCAGTGACCTCCCCCACTTCACCGTTTTCAACCGAAAAATCATCCGCCGTTAATCCAAAAACTTCTTCGGAAAAACCAATCCCAACGGTGAAAGGACCACCCACGTTCAGACTACCAGCGTTCAAAGTAGGTGCAGGAGGAATAGAGTCCGTAAATAGTGAATGGTCAGCAGTAACCGTATTGACAGCTAAAAAATTAAAAGCGATTATGCTGATAAAAAAAGAAAGGGTATAATTGATCATAAGTCCCGGATTTAGTGAAAAAACGGTAAGTTTTTGATCTAAATTGAATTTGATTCGTTGTACCATTAGAATTTACGCTATTGTTACTAAACTTGTTACTTAAACATTAAAATTTATAAAATATGTCTTTTAATAAATTAACTCCTGAAGAAGAACACGTCATCCTAAACAAAGGCACGGAACGCCCCTTTACCGGCGAATATACGGATAATAAATTACTCGGAATTTATATATGCCGGCAGTGTGATACGCCACTTTACCGGTCGGAGGATAAATTTAATTCAAATTGTGGATGGCCCAGTTTTGATGATGAAATTCTCGGTGCTGTCAAACGAGTACCTGATGCCGATGGCAGACGAGTTGAAATTGTTTGCAACAATTGTGAAGGCCATTTGGGCCATGTTTTTGAGGGCGAACGTTTTACGGACAAGAATACGAGACATTGTGTAAACTCTATTTCGATGGTGTTTGTACCGGAGGAAAATTCTTAGGGAAAATGATTTCAACAAAAATACCAGCGCACCCGACTAAACCAGCTAAATTGCGTTAATTAACAGATTATTAACCGCTTACCCTCTTGTGAATGGCACTAGATTTGTCTTATATTACATTAGATTATGGTATGAGTATTTTTACCCGATTTCCCATTAAAATATCTTCGATATGAGATTTATAAAGGTCATTTCTATTCTATTTGCGCTGATTGCCGGAAGTTATCTGGTTGGTCAACAGCTAAGGTCTGCTGGTACATCGGAAAATGGTGAACCGCACGATCACCAACACGCGCACGGTTACGATTTTCAAACTAAGGACCAACTGCTCTTTATTGAAGAAGTAGATCAACCGAACGGAGATGTGGTTATTTATGCAAAAAATGTTGGTTATTGCCCCCTGACCCTGGACATTCAATTTCCTGATTTGACCAATATGTCGACCGATGTCACCCTGCCTTATACGGCGGTGGTTCCAACGCGGGCCCAAAAATATAAAATCCTGACCATCTCTCCCTCGAAAACCCTTAAAAGTGGCAGCATGTCCTATCGCTATAGTTTTAATTATAACGTCGGCGATATTCTAAATGCCAAACACGATGATTCCTACGAATATTCCCTACCCTTCGCCTCTGACAAATCTTACGTAGTTGGACAGGGATACGGTGGTCGCTTTTCGCACCAAAATATGAATTGTCTGGATTTTAATATGGACGTGGGTTCTAAGGTTTGTGCCGCAAGAGCAGGTACCGTCATCCGGGTGAAAGAAGATTCGAATACGGGTTGTAAATCTTCCCGCTGTCAGGGGAAAGCCAACTATATTGTGGTTTACCACGAGGATGGGACCTCGGCCCGCTATATTCATCTTAAACACAATGGCAGCAAAGTCAAAGCAGGTGATAAAGTGAAAGCCGGAGAAGTGATTGGGTATAGTGGAAATACGGGCTGGTCAAGTGGACCACACCTGCATTTTGAAGTCAATCAACCCGGTAAAAATGTAGTATACACTGTGCCCACCAAATTTAAAACTAAAAAAGGAGTTGTGACAAACCTTAAAGAGGGATCTAGCTACACCGCTAAATAATTCCGGAATTGGCGATCCTTTTTTGCCATCACTATTTTCTTTCCGTTGCTTCCAGTATCCATTCACCCACTTCCACGGGAAATTCCAGCGGAACGAGATGGGTTGAATTTTCTAATTCCCACAGATGATCTTTTGGCAGATGTTGTTGGATTCGTTGCCAGATTGCCGGGGAAATCACATCGGTTTTTTCTCCGCGAAGGATATGTACTGGAACAGATAAATTTAAAATATCTTTAATCACATAAGGCACCGTTGCATATACTCTTGATTCCCAGGATTTCGGAAAGGTTAACTGAAGCTGGCCTTCGGCATTTTTGTGTGTTCCATAATCAATCCAGTCGTTTAAAATACCATCCGATAGTTTACGGAAAATTCGTTTTTTCCGGTAGGAGTTAAAGAGGGTTTCCCGGTCGGGCCACTGGTACTTCCGGTTATTGGCAATTCTAGAAACCGGTATGATGCGCTGTCGCAGCCAAATGGGAACAACGGCAAAAATCCACTGAAAATATTGCGGAAATAAAACAGGCTCCAGGAGGATCAGCCGACGGAATAGGTCGGGTCGTTTTTTTGCGGCTATGACAGAAACGACCGCTCCGAGTGAATGGCCAACACCAACTATTTGCGTTAATTTTTGCTGGTCAAAAAAAAGGATCAGGTCATCCGCCAGTTGCTCCCAACTGGTTAAATACTGTGGGTTGGCCTTGGGCCAAAGCGGGCGTTGCTCGATACCAATGACCCGGTACTTTTTAGTCAGTGGTTTAATTAACTGTTGATATGATCCCGGAGGATAGGCGTTGGCGTGCGCGAAGTGAAGCGTTTCACCGGCGCCGCCGAAATCGAAGTATGGGGTTGGGTTGTTGATTTGTTTAATTGTTGATTTGTTTATTGGGACTGTACAGCCAAGTGTGTGGCCTCCCACCCCTGCGGGTTCGCTAATTATCATTAGCTCAGGCATCCCGCACCTTGTGTTCCTCCCTGATTCGGGAGGCAGGCCTAAAGGAAAGCTTCCGCGCTGACACACTTTACGGAACACTCCCTGATTATTTGTTTAATTTAGGGCCGCAATATACTGATTCCTTTTCTTTTCAGGTCATCATTACCAATTATCTCCGTCCAGCAAATCTCCTAACCCGCCCAGGACACTTCCTTCACCTTTTCCGGAACCCCGACCGTAATTTTTGGAGCTTCTTAAAACGCGGTCAGCAAGTCGACTAAAAGGTAAAGATTGAATCCATACTTTTCCTGGTCCTTGCAGCCTGGCGTAATAAACACCTTCGCCACCAAATATCATATTTCGAACGCCTTTGATCATTTCGATATCATAATCTACATCGCGGGTAAAGCCAACCAGACAACCCGTATCGATGTGAAGAACCTCTCCCAGGTCTAGTTCCCGTTCGATGACCGTACCTCCCGCATGCATAAACGCCATTCCGTCGCCCTCCATTTTCTGCATGATAAATCCCTCACCACCAAAAAAGCCACGGCCCATTTTTTTAGAAAATTCTACCCCTACTTCTACCCCTATAGTTGATAAACAACTTTTTATTTTTGCTTCGCCAAATATACCAACGCCCGGTCAATCTCCGACAATAATTTATTCCCGGAATCAATGGCATCGTCCACCTGTCTTTTCCCTTTTCGGTCTTCCACCTCTACACTATTGTATACTTCCAGGGCCGCCGCAACTTCTACTTTGGCCGCTTCCAAATTACTTTTTGTAACACCAAGGGCATATTTTTTTCCTTTAAATTGTTTTTTCTGTGCGGCAATAAATCCGTTGAAGTATTTTACACCCTGACTAAATCTTTCATTGGCTGCGTTCAAATCGTCCACCTTACTATTGATGCCGTGGCGGCTGATATTTTGGGCTAAGTCCTTTCTCCATCTTTTTAGTAAGCTGGTTCCATCTCCCATTTCTTGAGAACGCTTCATTTGACTTTCCATTTGTAATTTTTCATCTTGCTCTAAATATTCACTTAAAGCTTCCGGACTGATATTTTTTTTATCCGTTACTACTCTTTTATTATTCTCAAAATCATGATAGGTAATCGGTGTAATTAGCTGCCAGAGCGGATCGAAGGGCATGTGTGTTTTGATCATTTCCCCGGGTTCAACTGCGTACCATTGGGGCTTATATTCTTTGTCAAAACGTTTTCCTTCCACCACGTACCCAGCCCCCCAGGTGGCATCGTAAAGTTTCCAGGTGCCATTTACCTTTACGGCGTTCCAGGCATGGCCTATTTTTCTATTGATATTTCCATTTTGCTTTTTGGTGTAGCCATCTACGATATAGGCTTCGTAACCCAACGCTTTTACCAAGGCATCAAAAACAGCAGCGTATTCTTCACATACTCCCTTTTTGTTTTTTAAAGCATCGTTTATCAACGCTGCTCTGTGTTCTTCAGGACTTATACTACGCTGATTTTGTCGTTTGGCAATGGGGGTTTCTTTCAGCTTATTTAGCTTTTTTACATCGTACCGAATATTATCGGCCACCCAAATAAAAACCGACTCGACGGTATCCTTCTTAAAATCTATTTGTTGCAGAACCGATTTAATGGAAGATGATTGAGCGTAGCTGACCTGACTTAGTAAAAGCAAAAAAAGGGAGATAATTCTCATAATAGTAAAAGATTTTTAAACAGCATCAATATTCAATTTTAAATTTAGCTGCTAAATTGCTTAAAATATTTAATACTACCCACTATGATGTTGAACAACCACAGTACCTGGGCTCCTAAAAATCCCAAAACCAGATAAAAGGTAATTTGATTTACCTGCAGATAATTAGAGGTCCAGCCTTTGAAAAGACTCGTTCCAGAACTTGGCAAAACATATAGTATTAACAATCCAAAAATAAAAAAACTGAGAACTAAGTGCAGGATCGTTAGAAAGGAAAGAAATGGTATTCTTCGTAATAAATAATAGACTACGCCCATTATTGTCGTATAAATTGCCAATCCTAAACAGACCTGAAAAACAGTTGTAGCATAGTAGGTATCATGGAGTTGAACAGCAAAATTCTGGTTTATTTTAATGATACCTGCCAAAATGGTTAGCACCGCAAATGACCAGGAAAGCAGATAAGGATAACGGCTTATCGCGGGAGTATTGTCTGGAATATGTTCCACTATTTACCAATATTCAAAAGCGGCAAAGTGCAGTTCTCAGCACTACCGACGGTCAGAACAAATGCTTGAGCAATTTTAGTCCCATCGGTGTAAGTAGCTGGTTGCCACCGGGGCATATTACGAACAGCGGCGAGGAGTTGTTGATTGATAGCATCGTATTTTCCGGCTTGATATTCTGCACCAAAAATGGAGGCTTGCGTTACATCTCCAGATGGACCGATGCTAAATTCAACGGCGGACATATCGTAATTTTTAAAACTGGCCGCGGGAATGTTACGGATGACATTTGTTTCCAGAAATTGATTCAATGCACTTGTTCCACCTGGGAAAGTGGCGTTCTTATCAGGATCGACAGAAAAAGAAAAATCAATTACTTTAGGTTCGTTATGCAACAAGTTATTTTTTGGCCAATAGTTGATTTTCACTTGAATTTCCTTATCAAAATCGGCGTTGGCCAGCAAGTCTTTTTGTTCGCTGTTCAATTGCTCGTTTGTTCCAATCGCCTTTTTAATTTCTCCATCCTGACAAACCTGGATTTCAACAGAAATATATTTTTCGACCCAGGCAGGTTTGTATTCGAGGTGAAGCTTATTATAATTGTTTCTCAGGTCCTCCAACTTTATTGCTTTAGAAAGCTGCGTTTTAGAAACGGAGATGTACGGATATTGCTGATGTACTTCAAAAGGTGGATTTCCGCTTACTTCATTTTGTGCAAAAATGGATGGAAGGTTCAGCAGTAGAAAGCTCATGATGAATGTCGATAGTTGGAGATATGTTTTCATAGTTACAAAGTAAACATTTTTTAAAAATAAAAAAAGGTATAAATGTTAATTTTTCTGGATTGAAATAATAAATCATTACGCATTATTCCACTCGTAAAAATTAGAACCCTTGATCAGTTTAAATCCTGTTTTGGGATAGAGCAGATTCCCGATCTGGTTGGAAACTTCCGTTTCAAGGAGGAGTCCGGCGGCATTGGTTTCGGTGGCGAGCTGTTTGGCGCGTTCGATTAGCTTGATCGAAATACCTTGTCCACGCGCTTCGGGCTGTACAAAGAGGTCATTTAGTAACCAAAGTCGCTTCATTCTGGTCGAAGAAAAAATCGGATAGAGCTGGACAAATCCGAGGAGTTGGCCCGCCGAATTCTGACACAAGTAGATTTTTGAATCCAAATTCTCTAGTCGTTTTGATAAGAAATTCCGGGCTGCAGTGGCATCGGGAGTTTTGCGGTAAAAGGTTCGGTAACCTTCGAAGAGGAGGGTGAGTTGATTAAGGTCGGAGATGGTGGCGGGTCTGATTTGCATGGGTTTGTTGAGGTTTGAGTTTTGAGTTTTGAGTTTTGGGGTTCTGAGTTTTTGGTTAAAAACGGGAGCGGTGAGGGAGGATGGCGGGTTCAGGATTTTTTTGTAGCGATAATTATTCCGGTTGACCAGTTCATTTTTGTCAGGTTTAGATCGGTGCGATTTTCCAGGTATTCGATCAGGTCATACACTTTTTGCTGGTGTCTTGTTGGCCAGTTAGGTTGGGAAAGCATGTCGTCGATGACGTAGATTCCACCAATTTTTAACAAGGATAAAGTTTTTTCAATTTCACTATACTTACCGGGCCAGGCGTCGGCAAATATTAAATCAAAATTATCTCCCTGGTAAGAATTGATCCATTCGGTACCATCTATACAAATAATTTCGACCCTTGGATCGTGACCAAAAAAGTCCCGGGCAATATTGGTTAGTTCAGGATCATTATCGACGGTGATGAGTTTAGAATTCCGATCCATTCCATCTACCATCCAGGATAACGAAAGTCCGATACCCGTTCCTAATTCCAGAATCCGCGCGTTGGGTTTGGTTGAAATCAAGGTTTTTAAAAGACTTCCGATGTATAAGTCAGATGGCATGGTAAAACCGATTTCGGTTGATTTAGCCTGGATGGCTCCGTGAATTTTTGGTTTGTCCAGAATATTTTGGTCGTTCATTTACATTTATTTATGAAAGTGAAATGATGCTAAATTTTTAAACAGCATTCTACTACCCTATTATTTATCTCAAAGTCTCCAAATATTTTATCCGCTAGGCTTCCAGCATTCTGCGGTGATAATTAATTTGCCCCAGATGATAATTTAAATGCCCGTAAAGATGAAGCAAGGTAAACTCCATACCTGTTTCTTTTTCCCAGATGACCATTGGAAAGTTTTGCACCATGGCTTCCGGTTTAATACCAGAGAGTCCAAGACGGACCAGTTCAATAGTTTCATCAATCCCTTTGTACAGGACAGATCGTTCGACATTTTTTCCCGCAAATTCAAAATCTCTTTGCCGGACATACGAAGTACCACCCAGTCCATTTCCAATATATGTTTTTAGATTACCGATCAGATGCAAGCATAAATTCCCACCAGAATTTTTGATAGAATTTTCAATTTTCCAGAGATTGACGTCATCCCGATAGCACTCAATTTCAAGTTTGAGTCGTTGCAAATCGCGGATAAAAAGTTCGGTCAGCGGATGGATCATGTTAAATTATTTTTAGGTCCTGTTTTACTATTTTTTTCTAGCGGTTCCAGATTAACGCCCGTTAAATTATGTACGTTTTTTGTTATTTTTTCTATTGGCCAATCCCACCAGGCAAGGTTTAATAACTTCTGTATTTTTGTTTCTGAAAACCGCTTCCGAATTTCTCTGGCCGGATTACCGCCGACAATTGTGTACGGTTCCACGTCATTGGTCACTACAGATTTGGTTGCGACGATCGCTCCATCTCCTAACTTGACGCCTGGCATAATCGTGGCTCCATATCCGATCCAAACATCATTTCCGATCTCCGTATTTCCTTTGGTGGGATACGACTTGCCATCCATCGCCGTAGACCAATCACCTCCAAAAATAGCAAATGGATAACTTGAAATTGCCTCACTCAAATGATTTGCACCATTCATAATAAAGGTAACATCGGAAGCAATCATACAAAATTTACCAATGATTAACTGATCGCCAACAAAATCAAAAAGATATTTTACATTTTTCTCAAAATTCTCAACCTTTTCAAAATCATCATAATAAGTGTAATCTCCAACAATGATATTGGGATTTTTAACCACATTCTTTAAAAGCATAGCCGATCGTAATTAGACAACGGAAGTTTCTGGTCCTTATCTGGTATCTTCATTTAACTTTTATTTTCTGAAATCCATTCTAATTCCTATTCTCACTCCAACTCCCACTCCATCTGGTCACCTGCCTGTAAGCCGAACGTATCTGCGTATCCCGCCACCAATTCAAGTACATACAAGGCATCTCCATTCGACGGAATACTATTGTCACTTAAGATTTCCGTATTTTTAGCAATAGACACAATTTTTTTGTTCTGATCCAGATAGATAATATCCAATGAAATATAGGTATTCCTCATATAGAAACTTTGTTCCTTCAATTTTTCCATAAAAAATAACATACCTTGGTTTTGTTCCATATGCCGGCGGTACATCAAGCCCTGATTACGCTTCGTTTCAGTGTCTGCAACTTCGATAGCTACGACGAGAGGTTCTGGGTTATTCTGCCGAATGATGGACAAGGTTCCTTGTTTAGTAAAAGTGGTCGAACTACGGGGAGCAGGCGCATTAGCAGTAGCTGGCGTGTTGACACTGGCAGCCTTGGAAGTGCCTTTGCCACCAAAATTGGGAATACTCGTGAGAATAAAGGACAACATTACAAAAAACAATACCCCAACCATCAGAGCTTTTTTAAAATTTGGTTTCGGTTTTTTGCGTTTACGAACCGGTGCGGGGTTTGGAGAAGCGGTGGATTCCGTATTTTTGTTTTTCTTTGCCATGATTATAAATGTTTTTTAGAAGTAGACTTTATTTCACCACAAAACTACACATTTGTCCGAATCTCTTCATATCCTTTTCCTGGCCAGCTGGTATCCCAATCCGGATGAACCACAGGATGGTAATTTTATTGAGCGCCACGCCCAAGCCGTCGGACGTAAAGCAAAGGTAGCGGTACTTTACGTACATTCTCTGGATTTGGCCAGAAACTTTAGGGTAGAGATGACCGAAAACAAGAATATCATGGAATGTCGGGTCTTTTATCCAAAAACCGGGCGAACTCAGTTTTTTCAAAAACTGGCCAATTATAAAAAAGCACATCAGATCGGGTACGAAGCTTTACTGGCGCGGTTTGGCCATTTCGATTTCTGTCATTTAAACGTATTTTATCCCGCCGGTATTTTTGCGCTAGACCTAAAAAAGAAATATGGAATCCCCATTCTAATCACAGAACATTGGACAAAATTTCTGCCCATCAATCCCGCCAGGTTTAACTTTCACGAAAAATATATCATAAAAAAAGCAGGTCATCAGGCGGATATGATTTGTCCAGTTTCAGAAGATTTAAAAAAAGCGATTCAACAGATGGTACCTCACGATCGCTACCGGGTAATTCCCAACGTGGTCGATACCCGCCTGTTTAAAATTCGTCCTCCTTACGCTGGAGACCGCCCCGTGCGCATCCTTCATATTTCTACGCTCAACGATGCGCATAAAAATACCAGTGGTATGTTAAGGGTGCTGGCCAAAATTTTTTCCAAAAGAAGAGATTGTACCGCTACCTTTATTGGTAATCATTACGGAGAACGTTATATCAACTTAGCCCGGGACCTTGGTATTTCCGAAGATCGTTTGACTATTTTACCCGAAATTCCGCTGCCGGACATTGCCAACCATATGATTCAACATGATCTTTTTCTTTTGTTTAGCAACTACGAAAATTTGCCCTGTGTGATTAGTGAGGCGCTGGTAGCGGGTCTGCCTGTTCTGGCCTCGGACGTAGGAGGTGTCCGGGAGATGATTACCGTTCAAAATGGACAATTAGTCGCTTCGGGTGATGAGCAGAGTTTAGAAAAAGCCTTATATAAAATGATGGACGGGATTAAGATTAACCGTTACGATCCCGACTTGATTAGTCAGGCAGCCAGGGATAAATACGGGTACGAAGCGGTTGCTGCCTCCTACTTTCAAATCTATAAAAACAAAAATCAGCAATGATTATTAGGATTTAAAAACTGCTTTTCTTCCAAACTTGCTACAGATGGGACACGCCAACGGTTTATGGCCACGGGCGGGGCAATATTCGCGACCAAAAAAAATGATTTGCAGGTGCAGTTTGTTCCACAATTTCTTTGGGAATAACCGTTTTAAATCCTTTTCGGTTTGTACCACATTTTTTCCGTTGGTCAAGCCCCAGCGCCACGCCAGCCGATGAATATGGGTATCCACCGGAAAGGCAGGCAGTCCAAAACCCTGACTGATGACGACGCTCGCCGTTTTATGGCCTACGCCGGGTAATCTTTCCAGTGCTTCCATATCGTTGGGAACCTCCCCTTCGTGTTCTTCCAAAAGTATTTGGGACAGTTGATGAATGGCTTTGGATTTGCGCGGAGAAAGTCCACAAGGACGAATGATGGCCGCGATATCTTCCGGTTTTTGCTGGACCATTTTGGCGGGCGTATCGGCCAATTTAAACAACGCAGGGGTTACCTGGTTGACCCGTACATCTGTGCACTGGGCGGACAGTAGCACCGCAACCAGCAAGCTATAATGATCTTTGTGATCTAATGGAATGGGAGTTTCGGGATAATAAAATTCCAGGATGCTAATAATTTCAGCTACTTTTTCGGCTTTCGTCATCGTTGTTTATTTGATGGTAAACAGGAAAGTGGACTGCTCCCTCCTATTATGCATTTTATCATTTACCATATTACAAATTTCCAGGCTAGTGCTTCATTAAGGTCTTCGCCTCGGTCAAAAATGCCAGCGTATCTACCCCATCTGCGTAATCGTCCAGGCCAGGTGTTTGTGCGCCTCCGAGTGGAATATGTTTCCAATGGTCTACGGGTTGATCACTGACCAGGCACTGAATTTCCTCACGATGCGATTCAAGATTTTTTAGCAAATCATTTTCATCCTCATAATATTCAAAATGAAGACTGGCAATCCGCGACTGGATCAGCTCATTTTCGTAAATCAAAATACAACCATTGGAATAATATTTCTTACTATTCAAAATCAACAACGTAAAATTATAATCGAAATTATTTTTATACTTATTAAGTTCTATTATTTGCCGGTATTCGTGAAGTTGTTCCAGTAAAGGCTCAAAATCGTAACCTTTGGGAACGTAGAGTTTAGAGACATTGCGACAACCAAGGCCAAAGTAAGTGAAAATATCTTTTCCCAGATCATATAAGGCCCCGAGCGATTCATTGCCCCGCAAGACAGCTACTGCATTTCTGTTTTTTCGAATGATATTCGGGTATTTGCCAAAATACAATTCAAAATAACGAGCCGTATTATTACTGCCCGTGGCGATGACCCGGTCAAAATCAGCCAGTCGATCCACAAATTTAAAATAAGGCCGTATCCGCTCGTCAAACGTTGCCAATTGTTCAATCAGGTAGGGCAATACCAGTTTGTCTTTATCAGAAAGTTTGATCTGAGCAATATGACCACAAATAAAGGTAGACAATACATCATGAAACCCCACCAGCGGAATATTTCCCGCCAGCACCATCCCCACGGTTTGAGGAGTCATGGTACCTGAAATGGGATAAGGGCGTACCCATTCTTCGAGGAGTGATCGCTGCAGCATCCGATCGGCAATAGCCCGGATCGCCATTTCGTAGTTGTCTTGAGTAAACCATAAATTGTCCCGGTAAGAGGCCTTGATGAGAGCGGTTCTTTTCGGATCGGGATGGGACAATGCCTGGCCAAGTTTTGTGAGAACAGATATTCTTTCTTTTAAATTCATATTTTTTTTGGACTTTCAGTCGCGGACCATTATTCCAAGCATTGAAGTTGTTTAAAAACTCCCCACTCCAAAAAGAGGCTAGAATTGAATAATTTTCTCTACCTCTCGGCTGCTTTTGGAATTCTTAAACAACTTCATTTCTCTAAATCAAATTTACAAGTAAATCTCTGTAAACCTTTGATTGGGGAAGTATGTTGTAGGACAAAGTTAATAAATACTCACACACTAACCAGATTTTAGTGAACTACCCCGACCCAAGGGTACGGGGCATCAAAATCATCCCAAAAGGGAGTTTTGATTTTTCAGCGTTTCATCGCAATCTGCATCCTGTAAAGAATGACTTACAATCGCTCCACGCTTGTTTTCTACCGTCCCG
>CALLLR010000247.1 GCA_938008185.1 uncultured Saprospiraceae bacterium | reverse complement strand
AGATAAGCCGTTAATACCATCAATTAAATTAAAGGCATTGATGATTACGATAATGGTAAAAATAGACAAGACAACACTGGTGATATAATTTAAATCCCCAATGCCAAATACACCATAAAGGCTGGTTATTATTACGTTGGACTTAAAAACAAGAATACCCGCCGCCAGGAATTCTCCAATTAGTTTTTTAGTGGGAGAAATAGGAGAGATATCATCCTTTGCCCCAATTAAAAATATAATGATAAATGAGCAAAGGATATACTGTAAATCCCCAAATACATCAAAAGGAGTCCATAGAATAATAGAAAAGATCACCCCCGCAAATATGGCAATTCCTCCCAACGAAGGTGTTGGTGTGGTGTGAGAACGACGTTCTCCCGGTTCATCATACAAGCGCTTTACCTTCGCAATCTGTATGATAGAAGGTATCGCAAGGTAGGTCAGTGAAAAGGCCGTTATAAGGCTAAGTATCGTATCGTACATCTGAAGCCGGTTTTTTACCTTTTGACAGCCCGCGATTGGCATCTGTCAATAATATTTAATTTAAAGTACATTATGTACTCAGGTTATCATTCATAACAACCTATTCCAAAACTAAACAATTTAAGGTAAAATACCAGATTTACCGACAACTTCTATTTATTAATAATCAGTCTTTCGGTGATGGTGCCTTTTCCAGTAGTAATATTTAGCAGGTAAATACCAGCGGACTGTGCCGATAAATCCAGTTGTTCGTTGATAGAAATACTGTTTATTTTTTTAGTATAAATGATCTTTCCTAATAAATCATATACCGCAATATTCGCATCGGTCATCTGATCAAAACTAGCCAACAAGTTCACTATACCAGTGGTAGGATTCGGGAATACCTGATAACTGATTAATGCGTCTGGTTCATCCACCCCAACTAACTCATCAAAAATAGGCGTCATCACTGCATTCTCTCCCGCTACAAAATCAACTATCTCTGTTGTCTCGCCCGTCTCTAGCCAGTGAGAAAACTCGTATCCTTCTTCTGCGATTGCTTTTAACCGAACGGGAATATTTTTGAAGTAAAGGTTCGTAAAATTATACGGTGTTTCCATTTCATTAGAATTGATCACCACTCTACCGTTGGTTGCTTCGTTGTAATTTAGCGTCAGTTGATAAAAACCGTCCAGGTTAAATTGATCGTTCATAAACCCTCGGTGAAAATCGGGTCGAGTCACAAAAAAGTCCTTCATATTGGCGACCCATCCGCGCCAGTTTTGTTCGTTACCACCGATAGACAATTCCTCTCCCCAACGTATTTCCTGGTCTGGAATATGTGGCTCGATTAAAGCCTGTAGACTGTCGGTAATATTTGCGGTACGTTCTTCAGAATAAATCAATTCCATAAAACTACAACTACGCTGTAAAAATTCGTTCCGGAAGTTTTCGTTTTCTACTAATTTTCTAAAAAACAATGTACTGTTACTATGATTAGGCCAAGCTGTACTATTTGGCACCATCACCTGCTCTAAGGTATTAAAGTCAGGTGCTGTTTCAAAAGCAAATCCATTATCGGTACTACCATCGTGATCTAAAGCACCATATCGCCATTTTTCACCTGATTTTTTTTCTTTCCAAAGAATCACATTATTAGCTGGCCAATCAAACTTGGCAATATAAATTGAGTACGCCCAGTAATTAGTCAACTGATTGATATCAAACTGATCGGCTACCGTTTGGTAGTTGGCGGGTACACTTAAGTCATTATTAGACGCAAAGTCAAAGAGTTCTTTATACGCTGTATCCGTTCCTCTTTTGACCTCTTCCCACGGCATTCCTGGATTTTTTAACAAATCTATCTCATCATTATCTACCCCGTAGATATTTTCAAAATGCTCATCATTGAATAATTCACGAATATTGTAAATACCCCAGAAATCTCCGTTGAGGTATAAAGTAGTTGGCTGATAGCCCAACAGATCCATATCTATTTTATCCCATAACAAGGTTTGCGACAAGCCATCACGAAACATAGTTCGTAAATAATCTTGTCCACTATTTCTTAACTTTATCCGTTCGTAAACCGCATCTCCCCGACCTTCGTAGATCGGATAATCAATGGCATCATCCCCATACATATTACGCCGCATATAAACATTAAAACTTTTTTGTCCATAAATACGGGAGCACCCTCCGCTAATTCTAATTCCAGCATTTACATTAAATGCTTCGCTACCGTCGGGTAAAAACATCCCCAGATTAATGGGGCGTTCCCAGTCTACCTGATTCCAATTTACAGAATCCGTGCGACAGAATCCGGGCACACCATTCGTACCTTCTACGTAAATACCAATTTCGTCATCGAAAAAATTATCCGGATCAGAATTAATGTATAAAGTTGGAATATTAGAATTGATATTAAAAAGATAGGAACCAACGGCCGATGTACTTTTTACGTGACCAGCTTTAAAAGCAGCTACCTTTACACTCACATTATTGTTAATCGCAAAAGGCGTACTGTAAGCAGTCGAAAAAGACTCTGGTTCTTTTCCATCAAGTGAATAGCGAAGGGTAACCGTTGGATCAGGATGGCTAAAACTAACCATTTGAGTCCCTTGATAAATACCATTAGCCAGATCAATAGTTGGTTTTTCTAACCCCAATAATGCACCGTTGTTGGATTCATTTGGTGTAACGTTTCCAAAGATGACAAAGTTATCCGCACCATCCGTAGCTCGTCCGTAACTTGTTTGAAATGGAACCGCTGGAAAACTGACCGAATCAATTATTGCAATGACATTGTTGAGAGATTGGGAAAGAACGAGTTGTTCTCCGGAAGCTTCCAGGTTAAAGTCGGCATGTAATCCTCCCTCTTCGGGATCTTTATCCGCAAACAATACCACAAAGTCTCCCGCCTCCAAAAAGTAGGGTTGGCTAATTTGCCATTTACTTGGATTGTTATAACTGTCCGAAAGAAATAATCCTCCCAGATTAACCGTCTCCGTTCCCCCGTTATAAATCTCTACCCAATCTTCGAAACTACCCGTTTCATCGGTATACGAAGTACCACCCGGAGCGATTTCGTTGATAAATAAATTGGTAACTGGGACGTTGGTGACTGGTACGGCAATTTCCAAATGTAGTTGAGGAGCGCGTAATGGATCACCATCGTAAGTATAAGCGACCCGTGATCCCGTTCCACTGATAATAAAAGTCAAAGCACTGTTTTGAGTCCAGTCGGATCGGTTAAGCATTTCTTGAACTACTGCAGTCAGATCAGGAGTTTGCTGATTAATCCCTGATTCACTATGAATCACCCAATTTTCGGGTTGCCAATTGACGGTAGCGGTAGTGAGTATCCGGCTAGTGATATTTTGTTCTTCTCCTTCGAATGTTGCTGAGTTTCCAGAAGCGTGACCGTTGATATTTAAGTTAGAAGGTCCACTACTGGCCGAAGTGTTAGAGGTTGTAAACTGTATGTATGCACGGCTTACGACCGCACCAGGAGGAATATTTAGCTCATCAAATCGAAATCCAACGGTCTGATCTCCACTCCAATCGTTTACGATATTAATACCAGAATCGTTAAGTGTCATAAAGTCTTGGTCAAAAGGTTCTTCTGCATCGTCATGACCATCGTTGATTCTACTAACGATAATCGCATTATAGGAGTCAATGCCCGAGGTATTATTTGCGCCTGGACTCGGAGTAGTAAAAGTTTGAAAGTCTGTGGCTCCGTCCGTTTCTCTTCCGTAAGAAGTGTCCGTAGAAAGAGAGGGATAGGTTAATTGATCAATCAACGTATTACCATCTGGTGCATAAATAAAGATATCTTGTCCGTCTGCACTCAATTTAAAATCGATATGGTGAGGATCATCTTCAGGGTCCCCGTCTGCCCAGATAATTAAATAGCCTCCGGCAGGAATCGTAGTTGCGGCAGGATCCGTATCTGGAATTTCCCAGAAAGTAGGATCTGCTGCCTCTTCGGAAAAATAATACCCTGCGATGTCTACAGGAGTAGTTCCAGCATTATAAAGTTCTATCCAATCGTCAAAATCACCATTTTCATCGGCAATGACATTGTCGTTTTTAGCCATTATTTCATTAATGTATATCTGAGCGTTGAGCGCATTAGAGATACCAAGGCTTAAAAAAAATAAAATAATGGTAAGTCGGTTGAGATAGTTCATGTGATTGTACTTATGAAAT
>CALLLR010000246.1 GCA_938008185.1 uncultured Saprospiraceae bacterium | reverse complement strand
GATCATCAGCGCATCAGATGCGGATGATTGTACCAATAAATTACGTGCCAGAACAAGTCCATCTTCGTAATTTTTATTCATTTTCCAGTTTCCGGCAGCAATGTTTTTTCTTGACATGTTTTTATGGTTGAGTTGTTGAATCGTTGAGTTGTTTATTTGTTTATTTGTATAAAGTGAGCTGATTGATTAGGCACCGTTAATTGAAAACCACTTTTACCTTAAGCAAGTTCTAAATCTGCTCCGACTTCTTCGTGCCAGGGCAATCCATGTTTTGCTAATTTATCCAAAAATGGATCCGGGTTAAATTCTTCTACATTAAAAACACCGGGTTTCATCCAGTGTCCGTTGAGCATCATCATCGCTCCCGTCATTGCGGGTACGCCCGTTGTGTAGCTTACACCCTGCGCGCCGGTTTCATCGAAAGCCGCCTGATGGCTACAATTGTTCCAAATATAATAAGTTTTTTCATTACCATCTTTAATTCCACGAATACGGCAGCCAATGGAAGTTTCACCGGAATAATTATCCCCCAGGGAACCAGGATCAGGTAAAACCGCTTTCAAAAAATTAAGGGGTACGATTTCCATTCCCTGGTACAGAACGGGATCAATGCGCGCCATTCCAATATTTTGAATAACCCGCAAATGGGTCAGATATTCCTGCCCAAAAGTCATCCAGAATCTGGCGCGTTTTAAGGTTGGAAAATTCTTAACGAGCGATTCTAACTCTTCGTGGTATAAAAGATAGCTATCCCGTTTTCCAATATTGGGATAATTGAGAACTTCTTTAAATTCAAAAGGTTCCGTCTCGATCCAGTTGCCATTTTCCCAATAACGCCCCTTTTGGGTAATTTCCCGAATATTAATTTCCGGATTAAAATTGGTCGCAAAGGCTTTCCCGTGATCACCTCCGTTACAATCCACAATATCGAGATAGTGCATTTCATCAAAATGGTGTTTGGCAGCCCGAGCGGTAAAAATACTCGTCACCCCCGGATCAAAACCACAGCCTAATAAAGCCATTATCCCTTTTTCTTTAAACCGATCTCGGTAAGCCCACTGCCAGGAATATTCAAACTTTGCCTCGTCTTTTGGTTCGTAATTCGCCGTGTCGAGATAATGAACGCCCGTTTCGAGGCAGGCATCCATAATGGTCAAGTCCTGATATGGCAACGCCACGTGAATCACCATTTCTGGCTTAAAGGAGTTTATGAGTTCGATGAGTTCGGGTACATTGTCCGCATCTACTTTGGCCGTTTGGATGGTTTGTCCGGTTCGGAATTTTACGTCCGCGGCGATATCATCACATTTGGATTTGGTGCGACTAGCCAGCATAATGGAGGAAAATACGCCGGGATGCTGAGCGCATTTAACGGCGACCACCCGGCCTACTCCACCGGCGCCAATGATCAAAGTTCTTGACATAGCGATTTATTTTTTTAGGATGAAATTATGGTTTTGAATCTTGTTAATATCCAGTATCACCCAATCACTTTTTTCTTCTTTTTTACCGTGGATTGAACAAGTGCCGCAAAGCTAATATTTATTTTGTTTTTTGGTCTGTTTTTTTCTAATTTGATTGGAAATTTTACGAGGAGGTGAGGTAAAGAATATTTTATTTTTAATAATTTTTGTGTTTTATTTTTTATTTATAAAACAATTTATTACCTTGCGTTCAGGTTGTCTGCACTAGTACAGAAGTAAAGGCAGATGCAGGATTTTTTGATTTTTTTACATAACTAAAGTGGGAATGATCCTGCATTAGGGTAGCGGAGCTGTACGAGTTCACAGACTTCGTTAGCCCGCCTGTCCGGCCGGCAGGGAATTTGGTGTTGGTTTTGCTCGCTGTGAGGCGGGCACGCACAGACCTTCGGTCAAATTCAGGGGGTGGGCCCACCCGGTAGGGTGTAGGTCTTTTTTAGTAGACATACTGTTTATCTTTCCTTACATCTTATCCATAGTTTGGCTACTCTTCGAGAATCTCATAATTCCAGCAAATAACAAGGCAGCACATTTAGATCAATCGCGCTACCCCAAACCCTGTCGCGCCTTCACCATCCGATCTTTCCCCTGCAAGTCCTTTCGTTTTTCAATATCAAAAAAACCGGCTCTAAAACAAATCGCTTCAACTTCAGTAGCATTATATTCGTTGGTTTCAAAATAAAGCCAGCCACCAGGGACCAGATGCTCCCTGGCAAATTCGACGATGGTCCGGTAAAAAATTAAAGGGTCTTCATCAGAAACAAACAGCGCAATTTCGGGTTCGTGGTCGAGGACATTGGCAAACATTAACTGTTTTTCTTCCGTAGGAATGTAAGGTGGATTACTGACAATTATCTCGTAGCTGGGAAGCTGGTCCCAGTTTTCTTTTTTTAAAATATCCAATTCTTGAAAATGAACTTCAACCGTATTTAGACGGGCGTTTTCTTTTGCGACGGCCAGCGCTTCGCGACTTACGTCGAGAGCAGCAACGTGATAATTGGGGGCCTTTGCTTTTAGCGTAATGGGAATACAACCACTTCCCGTTCCAATATCTAAAAACCGTAGATTTTTTTGGGGAGCATGATCTGCTAATATCCATTCAACCAGTTCTTCGGTTTCGGGTCTGGGAATTAGTACTGCTGGATTAACTTTAAACTTTAAACCGTAAAAATAAGTCATTCCTACAACGTATTGGACCGGTTCGTGGGTAAGTAGCCGAATTTGGATGGCGTCCAGTTTAGCCAATTGTGCAGCAGTTAAGGTCTCTTTTCGTAAAAAGTTGGTAATTGAAAATACATCTTCAAAAACGATTCTGGCCATTTGGGTAGCTTCTCCCTTACCAAACTCAACCGATAAAGATTCTAAAAAATTAAGGTGCGCATTTTCAATGGTCATCCTAGTCTGCATTTAAAGTCCTGATAATTAAATTCCCTTAAAACATTCAGCTCTCCATCTAAATCAATGACCGCAAAATCGGGATGTTTGACACCATTAAACATGGTGGTTTTGACCATTGTATAGTGCATCATATCTTTTAAAATAATTGGGTCCCCTATTTTAAGTGGTTTTTTAAAATAATAATTTTCCAAATAATCACCTGCCAGACAACTCACTCCGCCCAGTCGGTAAGCATGGTCACTTTTTTCTACGGCGCCTTTCACAACGGGGCGGTATGGCATCTCCAGGGTATCGGGCATATGTGCGGTAAAACTGGCATCCAGGATGGCCGTTTTGATTCCGTGATTGCTGGTAATATCTAATACCCGGGTCCGTAAAAATCCAGTTTGCCAGGCGATCGCACTACCTGGTTCGAGGGTGATATTCAGGTGGTGTTTTTTCCTAAATGCCTTTAAAATTTTTATTAAATGTGAAAGATCGTAACCTTTTCGAGTCATCAAATGTCCACCACCCATATTGACCCATTCAATCTGTGGGAGAAGATGGCCAAAATGTTTTTCAACGTTAAACAGTGTTTTTTCGAGAGCTTCAGCACCCGATTCACAAAGGTTATGAAAATGTAATCCGGTAATCCCATCTGGTAATTTTTTCCCGATATTGGTATGTACCTCGCCCAGGCGACTGCCGGGTGCACAAGGATTATACAGCTCAGTTTCTACCTCCGAATATTCGGGATTGACCCGTAATCCACATTTTATCTTTCTTTTTTTAAAAGCCTGAATTTCGGGATAGAACGTTTCAAACTGGGTAAGGGAATTAAAAGTAATGTGACTACTGCGTTTCATTATTTCGCTAAACTCCTCTGGTAAATAAGCAGGAGAATACGTATGGGCCAAACTACCCATTTCCTGATAACAAAGCCGGGCCTCCCAGAGAGAACTGGCGGTAGCACCGTCCAGATATTCCCGGATGATGGGAAAGGTTTTCCAGTTGGCAAAAGCCTTAAAGGCTAAGATAATCTCCACCCCGGCCTTTTCACGCACTCGCCTGAGCAGGTTTAAATTTTTTCGTAATTTTTTTTCTTCCAAAACAAAACACGGAGAAGGGATGGTTGAAATTTTAGGATTAGCCATTTAAATCAACATTTTTTTACCTAAAAATTTAGGTTCTTATTTAAAAATATAAATGTCCAGGACTGCTTTTACTCTAGCCAGATATTCCCGATTGGTAGCTTTACGGGTAATTGGCCTACATAAAACGCCATTATTTTCCGAGAGTTTGCCCCAATATCAGCTGGATCTGGAAGAAAGTGCATAAATTTTACCAGAAGTAGGTGATACCCGTTCCAGTAATGGAATTTTACCAATCAATCAGTAGTTTTGTCCGACGATGCTACCCTATTTAAATTGAGTTTTACCGCTTTAAAGGAAGTTCGTCAAATCACATCGCCATCTCCCGAAAGGTAATCCCCAGCGCCTTTTGAATCACCATCACTTTCTGCATTTCACCAGAGACAATCAACGCAATTGACTGACCTTTTTTACCCGCCCGGGCGGTACGACCACTGCGGTGCGTATAATAATCCAGGGTATCGGGCAATTGATGATGCAGCACAAAAGCGAGATTACTTACGTCTATTCCCCGCGCCGAAACATCAGTGGATACCAACACCTGAACGCTGCCATTTTTAAAAGCCCGCATCACTTTATCGCGCTCTTTTTGTTTCATATCTCCTTCCAGGGCACCTACTAAAAAGCCTTCACCCTTTAAGTGGTGGGCCAATTCTTTGGTACCGGATTTGGTACGGCAAAAAATAATGCCGCGCTCCCCTTCTCTTTTATTGAGCAGTCGCGCAATCACCTGGTTTTTTCTTTTAACGGTAGTATTGATAAAATGGTGGTAGATATTTTTGTTAACCAAGCCGTTTTCGTTAACGGCAATTCTGATGGCTTTGTCATTCATGTACGTTCGTACGATGTGCTTGATTCCGTCGGGCATGGTCGCAGAAAACAACCAGGTATTTCTTTTAGAAGTGTTATAAGACAAAATTTTGTTCAAATCTTCTTTAAATCCCATACTGAGCATTTCGTCGGCTTCGTCGAGTATGAGCGTCCTTACCTTGCTGATGTCAACGGCTTTTCGTTCGATCAGATCCAGCAAACGACCAGGCGTGGCAACTACGACATGCGTAGGTCTTTTCAGGTTTTTAATCTGACGCTCGATCTTTTCTCCACCGTACACTCCTTCGACAAAAATTTTCTCGTCGACATACTTGGTAAATTTAAAGAGTTGTTTTTTGATCTGTTGCACCAGCTCGCGGGTGGGAGCAATGATCAGACCTTGTACTTCCTCCCTGGCGGGCTTGATGCCGTTTAAAAGCGGTAGGCCAAAGGCCGCCGTTTTTCCGGTACCGGTTTGTGCCAGACCAATCAGATCGGTTTTGCTCGCCAAAAGTTTTGGAATGACCGCTGCCTGAATTTCCGTTGGTGTGATAATATTGAGTTCTTTGAGGGCTTTTACATAGCCAGCACTGATGCCTAATTCAGAAAAGGTCGTCATAATATGTTTTTGGGCAAAGGTAGTTAGATTTTATGGATGAAAGGGCCGAAAAATGAATAGGGTGAGCGCATTTTTCGGGGTAAATTTCGGTTAGCGTCCCGAAATACTGGCAAGTTTCAACTTCCGGGAATTACCCTTGCTAAACTCCCTTTTTATTCCTTATCTTTACGAGCTAAAATTAATCTAATATACTATGAAATTCTTTAAATATTACTGCCTGGCCTTTGCCATTTTTTCCTTTTACACACCGTTTTTGGCCCAAGATCCAATCGAGGCCCAATCCATTAACGAAGGTTCCATCGGAGCGCAGTTTGAATTTGCCATAAAAAATTCCAATAATTACAACAGCCCCAGTGGACAATCTTACGAGGTGATTAAACGGAGTATGATGATGAATTTAAAAACCAACACCCTGGATTCTTTGGGGGCCGTTCAAGCCAAACTGGACAAAGCCACCAATACCATTAATACTCAGCAAACAGAAATTAATACGCTCAAAACCGATTTGACAAAAACGCAGGAAACGCTGGATGCCACGAATCAGGAAAAGGACAGTATGCAATTTTTGGGTATGCAAATGAGCAAAACCGGATACAATGTCTTGATGTGGTCCATCATCGCGGGCCTTTTTGGATTGCTGTTATTTTTTATTTTTAAATTTAAACACAGTAATGTTGTTACCAAAACTACTAAAACGGACTTTGCCGAACTGGAGGCCGAATTTAAAGAGCACCGTCGTACCGCACTGGAACGAGAGCAGAAAGTGAAGCGGGAATTACAGGATTTGATTAATAAACATGGTGGGACTTAGGGGAATATTGATTTTAGGCCATACGCCGGTATTTTCAGGAAGATGGCGCCCCACGCTGACTCCTGAAAAAACACCCACGCGCAAGCCAGCCAAAGAAAAAAATTTGCTTATTCCCATTCCCTTTTCAAAATAGAATAAACGTCCAGACTTATTTTTTTACCATCTTTTATTTCGAATTCCCGCATGGTTCCTTCGTAGGTGAAATTGATCTTTTCAATGGCCCGTTTGCATTTAAGATTTTCGCTGACCACGTACCCTTCGATTCTATTTAATTGGAGGGTATTAAAGCCTAATTCAAAAAGTTTTGGAAATACTTCTTTCATAATTCCCTTACCCCAATATTCTTCAAGTAACCAAAATCCGATTTCGGCTCTTCGGTCTTTTTTATCTAAATCATTATAACCGCCAGCGCCACAAAACACATCCGTATTTTTGTCAAAAATACCCCACCAGATACCGGTTCCATTTTTTTTTAAATTCGCGTACCACCTCATTTGTTCTTCGGTAGCTTCCAGGGTTTCGTAATGTACATCGTAATATTTTGTGATCCTGGGATTGGACAATCCACGGTGGATAGATTGGATATCGGAGGCTTCAATTTCTCTGAGGTAATAATTTTCGGTTTGCATCTTTTTATAATTAAAAACAGTTAGTGGTCAATTTTGTGAGGCGTAACAGGCGGCATCCCAACCTATTACACCGAAAGCAAGGGCGTAAAAAAAGACAAAATGCCCATCCAGCAAAATGAAGGCAACCGGTGTGATGACCGTATTTTCCGCAGGATGACTAATAAAATTGGACAGGTAAAAAACCACAAAATTCATAAAAAAGAAGTAAACAAGACTCCTGAACGGCAGACTGGTAAAAATCATTTGGTTCAAAACAAAGTAAAAAACGGGTGCTATAAAAAACATCTTAAATATATTTACTCCAAAACCATAATCCTCTCCAAACCAATTGGACGCAACGACTCCTTTAATATTTCCACTGACGTAGCCAATTAATAAAAATAAAAAAGCAACGGACAGCAGAACTCCATTTTTTGCCCTGGAGCTATTGATCTTACCGGAAACATAAAATGGAAAATAAAAACAGGCGGAAAGTAAGACTGCGAATAAAAAATAGACCATCCATTCATAAAATGTACTTTCTGTCGGAAAATAGGGTCTCATGGAATAATCGACGGGAATAGGCTGGCTGAGCCCAATACCGGAAAATTTCCACAATAGAAACCCAACAACTCCAATACCGATCGTAAACGTCAGTGATTTTTTTGAATTATTCATTTCTGTAAATTTTAGTGGATGGCTCTGGAGTTGTATAAAAATAGCCGTATTTTGCCACTTTCACAAAGTTTACGAATTCAATGACCATTCATAACAATATTCAGGCAGCGATCTGGATTCACCGCAACCGAGATTTTGAGGGCGACGCTAATCTGGTTAGATCAATTCTTCCGGACAGGTACGAACATTACTTTAAAGTCTTTTTGCCGTTGATTTTTGAAAACGAGGAGACGGGACAGCGTAAAAAAGTAACTTACGAACAACTTGCGGCTTCCATAAAAAAACCATTTTCAGAAAGTTTTTGCATAAATAATTTACCTGCTTTGCTGACTCCTTTTATCGCCTCTTCTGCGGAAGAAGATTATAAAATATTGGGAGAATTAATTTCGATTTTGGGTCCCGAAACAGAAACGATTTTTCACGGAATAGGAGAAGAAAACGTCCCGGAAGCATTCGGAAAACCCTGGATAGCAAAGGGGATATTGGCAAATCTTCCAGCGGTGGTAGAAGCCCTGAATGGAAATACAAAACTGGAGTTGGTCCATTTTCCCAATTACATTTTCCCCGTTGATCAAAGTTGGTGTATTGGTAACATGATTCCGCAATCCGGGCTATTTTTATTGGGTTGTAACGCGGAGATCGCTCAGCAATTAAGTGACCAAAAAGAGGTGGAGACAGTTGAATTGTCGGTGAAGTCCACCTATTATGAACTTCGCAGCTAGTGCCTCAATTCTTATCTTTATCCAACGGTTTTTTTACGATCTTTTTTAATTCCAAAGATTCTGTATTTGACTCCGAATCCATTTCTTCCAGAAGTCGTTTTTCATTTCCGAGGCGCTCTTTAAGATGTCTGATTCGTTCTAGTTTTTCTACTTCCTTTTGTAATTCCTGCTCTTCCCAATCGGAGTCAAATCCCAGAAAATCCAGCTGCTCGGTTCCGAAGGTTTTGAGATAATGAATCCCCAGACCAATGCCCCAACTCAAGCCTACCACCACCACGGGAAGCAATGGACCCTGAGCGGTATAACAGATAATAAAATACAACATCCCGATAATCAGCGCATAGGCCAGAAAATGATAAAAGAAACCTTTCTTGGCGGCTACCTTTTGTTGTGCTTTTTTGTAAAGATGTTCGTTTTCCATAATTGATTTTTAACCAAGATCGTAAATTTTCTCCATAAAAAAAAACTGGCTTCCCCCCCGAAATAAATTCCCGCAAAAAGCCAATTCATCCTGATGGAAAAATTAAGAGATTTTATTCCAAAATTGGATTTTAGGAAAACCTTAAATGAGTTTAGCAGATCTTTAACAAAGGAATGGGAATGGGAATGGGAATTAAAACCCACATTGGAGTTTCCATTCTAATTCCAATTCCTATTCCTATTCCAACTCTCCCATGTTCCCATTTCTCGACAGCAGAATTGCGATCCCACGAGTATTCGGAAACTGAGCCAAAACGATAATTATGATGACGGTTAGTGGCACGCATAACAACATACCTACAACACCCCAGATCAGGCCCCATAAAACCAGGGAAAGGATGATGACGAAAGGACTAATATTCAAAGAATTTCCGAGCAGGCGGGGTTCCAGAAAACTCCCAATTAAAAATTGCAGTCCGGTAATGATGATGAGTACGGCAAAGAAAGGTCCGAGCGTGTCGAATTGTACCAGGGCCACTACCGAAGGAAAAAAGGTAGCGACAATGGATCCGATGGTCGGAATATAATTGAGTAAAAAAATCAAAAACGCCCAAAAAACGGGGAAGTCTACGCCAATAAAATATAATGCCGCAAAACTCAGGACAGCCGTTAAAATACTCGCTCCGGTTTTTACCGCCAGATAGGTTTTGGTAGCGGAATTAGCCTGCTTGAGGATTTTTCTGAAGTGTAAATTTCGTTCGTCGGACCATTTTAACGCGGCGATTTTACGGGGAAAGGTGTTTTGTTCAAAAAGTAGAAAAATAACGTAGATCAGAATCAACACAAACTTCTGGGCCAATCCGGTAATCGAATTGATGAGCTGGCCAGTGTACTCATTCAGGTTGAATTCGTGGGCCATACTGCTCAGGTTGTATTGTTTTTCCAGACCCAGATATTCCAAAACTCTTTGCAGTTGTTGTTGAATATTTACGCGGTAACTTGGCGCATTGGTCCGCATCATATCAATATTCTGGGCGACTAAATTTCCTAATAAAAAGAGAACGCCAATAATCAAAATCGTAGAAATAAACAGGGATAACCAATTTGGAATTCGTTCCATAATGAATGTCGTTCTACGTAACCATTCGTTAATGGAAACAATCACGTACCAAATCACAATTGCTAAAAAAAGCGGCACCAGAAATGGTTTTCCAACCACCAACAAGGCAATAACGAAAGCAATGACAATAACGTAGGAAGCAATTTTTTCAATTTTCATTTAAATAGCTTAGCTGACACTTTGATTAGAATAAGTCAGTTACTCGTGAGTTTTGCGGGTTGGCTAGTTGGCTTCAGCAGTAATCTTTATTCCCATCCTATCAATCTCTCCAAAAATAAGGCGTAAAGAGGATCAGGATCGTAAATATTTCCAATCTACCAATTAACATCAAAAGTACCAAAAACCATTTCCCAACATCGGGTACTTCTTCAAAATTATTCAAGGGGCCCAATCCGCCGATCGCCGGCCCTACATTTCCCAATGCAGTTGCCACCGCACCTAAAGCGGTAATCAGGGGTTGCTCAAAATCAGAAAATATGACGGTCATGATTAAAGAACTGACCACAAAAATGGCCAGATAAAGCAATAAAAAAACAAGGATATGAGTCAGTATCCGACCCCGCACCAATTGCTGATCTACCTTAATCCGGATCACTGCCCGTGGATGTAAAAGCCTTTTAAATTCCAGAAAAATATTCTTAAAAAAAACCAGATGACGAATGACTTTTATTCCTCCACTGGTAGAACCAGCGCAAGCACCGACGAATAAGAACACAAAAAACAACAACGTCAACCCCGGTGTCCACCCTGTATAATCGGCCGAAACAAAGCCCGTCGTCGTAATGATCGAAATCACCTGAAAAACAGAATCCCGAAAAGACTTTTCGATTGACTCACCACTCACATTGTAAACCACCACGGTTACCAAAACGGTCAAAACGGCAACCAGAATCAGGTAAGTTTTGTATTCATCACTTTTCCATACTTTCTTAAATTTCCCCGTCAAACTGAAGTAAATAATGGTGTAGTTGGTTCCGGCCAAAAACATAAAAAAGGCAATGGTATATTGGATGAGCGGCGTATCAAAGTGTGCAATACTGTCATTTTTGGTAGAAAAACCACCCGTCGCCATGGTCGTTAATCCATGATTGATGGCATCAAAAAAGGTCATGCCACTAATAAACAGAATGGTCGCCAGCAGGGCCGTCAATCCGACGTAAATCATCCAGAGTCGTTTGGCGGTTTCCTTGATTCGAGGATGAATTTTATCGGAGGTCGGCCCCGGAGCTTCCGCCACAAACAATTCCACGCCACCGATTCCCAACAATGGAAATATCGCTACGGTGAATACAATAATCCCCATTCCACCCAACCACTGCGTGAGACTTCTCCAGAAAAGAATACCCTTTGGAACCCCTTCTATATTGGTAATAATCGAAGCGCCGGTGGTGGTTAATCCGGAAACACTTTCAAAAATTGCGTCGGTAAAACTCACAATAGAATTGCTAAAAACATAAGGTAAACTGCTAAAAATAGAAATAGTTACCCAGCTGAGCGCCACAATCAGATACCCTTCACGTTTACCGATGTTTTTAGATGAATTTCGGCTTAGAAACCAAATAATAAATCCAAACACCACGGTGGTAAATGCGGAACCAAGAATCGCTTTTGTATCCAGCGCATCATGGTAGAAAGAGAAACCCAGCGTAGTCAACATAAAGGCACCAAGTACCATTAAAATTACACCGATTACATTTGCTACAATTTCTGCGTTAATCACTTATTTAAATATTTCTTCTACTTTTTGAATAGCTTCCGGCAAGGCCAGAACAATTACTTTATCATCGAGTTCAAACTGAAAATCACCTCCCGGCAGATAACTATTCTCTCCCCGGATAACGCCCGCAATAATGGACCTCTCCGGAAAATGCAAATCGCGGATGGGATGTTTTAACAATCGATTACTCTTATGAATAACAAATTCAATGATTTCGGCATCTACGCCGTGCAGACTCGCAATTGCTTTTACTTTTCCCTTCCTGATAAATCGAAAAATACTATTGGCCGCAATCAATTTTTTATTAATGAGGGTATCAATTCCGATGTGTTGGGAAATGTGCGTATAATTGACATTGTCCACCAGCGCAATCGTTTTATAGACCCCTATTTGCTCAGCGGTCAAACTCGTAATGATATTGGTTTCGGAGTTGGGAGTCAACGCAATAAAAGCATCGGTCTGTTCTATTCCCTCTTCCCGCAGGGCATCAATATTACTGGGATCCGCATGAATAATGAGTCCACTGCTCAACATTTCGGCGCATTTTTCCTCATTTTTTTCATCATCCAGAACCACCGTAATCCGGTATTTGTCCTGAAGTAAACTAGCCGTTTCTAACGCCAGAGCCGTTCCCCCAACAATCATCACTTTTTTAATGGGCTTTAATTGTTTTCCCACAAAACGCCTGGCCTGATCAAGGTGTTCTTTTTGGGTGGCAAGGTAGAGGTGATCTCCTTTTCTCAGAATGGTATTTCCCCGGGGAAGAATGGTTTTCTCTCCTCTCAACAGAGCAATTCCACGAAAATCAAAATCCTCATTTGCGCGGTTAATCTGTTCAATACTTTGATTGATTAATGGACTTCTATTATCAATGGTAAATCCAACGACGGAAAGTTTACCCTTTTCAAATTCAAATAAATCCGTAAAAGAGGCTCTTTCCAATAATCTTAAAATCTCCCTGGCGGCCAGTTGGGTGGGTGATATAATTTCGTCAATACCAAGTTTTTTAAATCTTTCCTTCTGGCGTGGTTCCAGGTATTCCGGATTAGTGATCCGGGCGATGGTTCGCTTTGCACCTATTTCTTTAGCGAGAATGGCCAGTAAAAGATTGGTTTTTTCGGAAGTAGTTACTGAAATAAAAAGTTGAGCGGACGAAACACCCGCAGTGTCCATAATCGCCGTGGAGGTGGCATCCCCCTTGATGGTTAAAACATCCAAAAGATTAGAGGCATGTGCCAATATTTCCTCATCCCGGTCAATTAGCGTGATATCCTGGTCTTCCTTCGACATTAATGCTGCCAAGTGAAATCCTACCGCACCAGCTCCGGCTATTACTATTTTCATAATTAAAACCTTCGTTTAGAAGTCCTGTCTGAACTCCTGATTATATCCAAAGTAAGTATAATAATTAGCTTTGAATTTGCGGTAAAAATACCCAATAAATGGGAGTTGGAGTTGACCAAATCAGTAGTTTCTTAACGAATTGACTATCAATGACTTAGCTACTAAGTTCAGGAAAATTTCTAATCTTCCTTAGTTACAGTAGCCCTCCAAGGAAAACAGATCTAAATTGAGATTGCTATTAAGGTTGCTTACTTCTTCCGCCCCTTCAGGTACCGTTCCCATTTATCCAGCACCGCCTGAAAATCCTCCGGTAGTTCGGATTCAAAAAACATCTTTTTGCCAGTCCGTGGATGGACAAAACCAATAGATTTGGCGTGCAATACGTGCCGTGGAATCATCTTAAAACAGTTCTCGACAAATTGGCGATACTTGTCAAAAACGGTTCCTTTGATCACTTTATCGCCGCCATATTTGGCGTCGTTAAAAAGCGGATGTCCCGTATGTTGCATGTGCACCCGAATCTGGTGGGTCCGTCCCGTTTCCAATTGACACTGAATCAGGCTGACGTAGTACATATCGAGTAAAACCTTGTAATGCGTCACGGCGTGCTTACCACCTTCTCCTTCCTCATAAACCGTTTGTTTGGTCCGGTTGGCGGGATGCCGGCCGAGGTTACCGGTAATGGTGCCTTCTTCATCATCAAAATTTCCCCAGGCCAGGGCCACGTATTTTCTTTCGACGGTATGATCGGCAAATTGTTTGGCCAGGTGCGTCATTGCTTCGGGTGTTTTTGCAATCACCATCAATCCCGTTGTATTTTTATCAATCCGGTGAACCAGTCCCGGTCGGTCGGGTTCGTTGCCTTCTTTGATGGGCAGATTTTTTTGTTTAAAATAGTACATCAATCCATTAACCAAAGTTCCATCGCGCTGTCCTACGCCGGGATGTACCGTTAATCCGGCGGGCTTGTTGATGATCATCACGTCCTCATCTTCGTAAACCACATCGAGCGGAATATCCTGGGGAATTACTTCCGGATTAGATTCCCGTGGCTCGTCGAGATAGATGATGATTTCCTGATTGGGTTTGATTTTTACGTTGGGTTTTACCTGTTTTCCGTCTAAGGTAATCATTCCGTTTTTGATGGAATTCTGGATTTTATTACGGGAAACCTGAAACAGTTTGTCAAACAAAAATTTGTCTAAACGCATGGGTGATTGCCCCGGATCTATGGTTATTTTTTGGTATTCGAATTTCTCGGGGTTTGCGGGTTGTTCGGATGGTTTGTCTTTCATAGTATAATGGTTAGTATCTTGAGTTGTTGAGTTGATTTATTGGCTGACAATTGGCTTTCGGTAGGCTGACAATCGGCGCTCTTCTAGCGCGTTTAGCATTCCTAAAAAAATTACTTGACGAAATAGAAAATAGCCACCTCATTACCGTTCTAATTCTAATTCTAATTCTAATTCTTTAAAGTATAAAGCCGTTGGTATTTTGGAAAAAAATAGGTCGTTCGTCCGCCGATTTTTTCCCAGGCCACTTCGACTTTTCCGTCGGGCGATTTCGTTCCTTCTTTCCGCCATTCCCAAAACCAATTTTCCGGATATTCTTTGTAGTAAGCGGAGCGTTGGATGGCGGTGTTTAGAATATCTTTCATCGCTTCGAAGGCGGCCTTTAGTTTTTTGGTTGGAATTGCTCCCACTTGAGAAGCCGGATGAATACGGGTCTGATAACAAACTTCGTCCGCGTATAAGTTTCCGACGCCGGCCAGTATTTTTTGATTCAACAAAAATCCTTTAAAAGTTCCTTTTTTATTTTTGGTAGCGGCCAGAAATTCGGTCCACGAAATCTCCAGCGCATCCGGTCCCAAGCCGACTTTGGCAATGTACGCTTCCAGATTCTCTACGTAGTTAATCCGCGCAAATTTTCTGGGACAATCAAAACCCAACCGTTGATGATTGGTAAAATAAAAAACGAACCGCTCGTATTTAGTCCGGTCGACGTCCAATTCGTAATAATTTAAGTCTCCCGTCATTCCAAAATGGAAAAGCAGGTATTCGTCGTTGTCCAGCCGTGCAAAAAGGTATTTTCCTCTCCGGTAAGAATCCAGGAACGTTCGTCCGGTTAGTTTATTAATAAATTCATCGCCGTTTAAGTTACGAATAATTTTATCATCGCTCACTTCCACCCTCTCGATTTGCTGATTCAGGCTGGTTCCGTCAAAATATTTCTTAAAAGTCTCCACTTCTGGTAGTTCGGGCATAGTTCGTTCTTTTTTTTGGGAAATTGAGGATTGTCTGGTTTGGGTAACCGGTGTTATTTAAAAATGTTTGCAAAACAAACTTGCGTCCATCTCATCGTACAAACCCGCAAACTCCTTGTTTTTTTCTTCCAGTAATCTGGCAATCTTTTCCCACAGTTTAAATAATCGACGGATACTGTATTCCTCTTCATTAAAAACAATAGGAATCAACCAGGAATTTAAAGCTTCGTCATTTTCTATTTCATAACCCAAT
>CALLLR010000245.1 GCA_938008185.1 uncultured Saprospiraceae bacterium | reverse complement strand
TGACTAGAAGGGCTGATATTTTATACATTTTCATAATAAAGAAGTTTTAATGTAATTATGTGACTCTCTTACAAGTTACAGGTACAATTTATTACTTTTGTGGCTAATTTTTAGTTAAAAAACCATTAAAGTTGAATTTTTATTCTTAAAAGTCGGTTAACATCAATTAAACCACCTTAAAAACACTATTTAGACGCTGTTGGTTCAATTTACGTCACAAATGTAAAATTTAATAATTAGTTAAAATCATAAAAATATAAATTTATGTCAAAAGTAATTACCAGCCGTGCAGAAGATTATTCTGCGTGGTATAATGATATCGTTAGAAAAGCTGGTTTAGCAGATCACTCGGCGGTACGAGGTTGTATGGTTATTAAACCTGATGGCTTTGGCATCTGGGAAAATATAAAAGCTCAATTGGACAAAATGTTTAAAGAAACGGGCCACGTAAATGCTTATTTCCCATTATTTATACCAAAAAGCTTTTTAAGTAGGGAAGCAGAGCACGTAGAAGGTTTTGCCAAAGAGTGTGCCGTAGTTACGCATCACCGTTTGATGAATGATCCGAATGGTGGCGGAGTAATTGTTGATCCTTCTGCTAAATTGGAAGAAGAACTAATCGTCAGACCTACTTCTGAAACAATTATCTGGAATACTTATAAAGACTGGATTAAATCTTACCGTGACTTACCTTTACTTATTAATCAATGGGCAAATGTTGTCCGCTGGGAGATGAGAACCCGCTTGTTTTTACGAACGGCAGAATTTCTCTGGCAGGAAGGGCATACCGCTCACGCTACCTCAGGTGAAGCAGTAACAGAAACGCTCACAATGCTGGATGTCTACGCTAAATTTGCGGAAGAATATATGGCTATGCCCGTGATCAAAGGAGTTAAATCCGCCAACGAAAGGTTTGCGGGCGCACTGGATACCTACACCATCGAAGCGCTGATGCAGGATGGCAAAGCATTACAGGCTGGAACCTCCCATTTTTTGGGACAAAATTTTGCAAAAGCTTTTGACGTAAAGTATCTTAACGAAAACCAGAAAGAGGAATACGTCTGGGCCACTTCCTGGGGAGTTTCTACTCGCTTGATGGGAGGACTGATTATGACCCACTCTGATGATCAGGGACTGATCGTACCGCCAAAATTGGCTATGACTCAAGTCGTCATTGTGCCAATTCCAAAACCTGCCGCAGCCATCGACGAAGCCGCAGAAAAAATAATGAAAGAGTTGAAAGCACTTGGAATTTCGGTCAAATACGATACCGATGCGAAAAAACGTCCTGGTTTTAAATTTGCCGAGCACGAGCTCAAAGGGGTTCCAGTTCGACTGGGCATTGGTAATCGTGATCTGGAAAAAGGTCAGGTAGAAGTAGCCCGACGGGATACGCAGGAAAAATCCAGCCAGCCTTTGGAAGGGATTGCCGAACATATTCGTCAACTTCTGGACGATATTCAGGATAATCTATTTAATCGCGCCAAAGCTTATCGCGACTCGCATATCACTTCCGTAGACAATATGGAGGACTTTAAAACGATTCTCGACGAAAAGGGCGGCTTCGTTCTTGCACACTGGGATGGTACTACAGAAACGGAAAAAAAGATTAAAGATCTGACTAAAGCAACCCTCCGTTGTATACCGCTCGATGCAAAGAAAGAAGATGGCAAATGTGTGCTGACCGGTAACCCTTCCAGCAAACGAGTATTATTTGCGAGAGCTTACTAATTACCTCCGCTTATAAAAAATCACAGCTGTGAATGATGGTAAGATCATTCACAGTTTTTTTTATTCTAAATTTAACCCAATAATCAGACTTAAAAATAAGCTTAAAATAATATTAATAAAATATTATTTGGAATACTAAGACAAATCCCCTATATTGTATAAATAAAGACATATTCTAAGATCGTTTTATTTATTAACCACTTTAAATGCTCCGCCATGAAGACACATCAACGGGAAATTATGATTTATTATAATCCAGAATCTAGTGCCGATCGCCGAACGGTCGCACACGCACATGGGCTTACCCGCCACATTAGAACCTATAAATTTGGTCAAACTCCTTCAACTCATACCAGTTGGTCGCAGATCATCGGAAAGTTGGATTTGCACCCAAAAGACTTAATGAATAAAGCGCACCCTTATTATCAGGAACATATCCGTGGCCGGGAATTTAACCGTCAAGGATACTTAAAAATCTTAAGTAATAATCCTGATCTCTTAAAAGCGCCAATCGCTATGAGAGGGGATCGGGCAGTACTCTGTACAAATCCTACCGATATATACAGACTGATACACGGGGAAACGCCAACGGTTGTGTAATGCACAGTTAGTGACTTTTTCACGGACTCCCCGACTCTGGTCGCCTCCCGTGTAGACCAGAGATTTACTCCATTTCCAATTCAGGAATTAATAATTAAAGGTCTGTAAAGCCCCTTAAACGGTTTCCGTTTAGGGGGTTTTTTATTATTACATTAGCGAACCAAAACAAAATGTTTTATTTTACTAGGATAAATCAACCCTTTTTATTACCTTTGCAATGATTACTTTCCTGTCTTCTTTCTAAGAATTAAGGGCCAGGAAAACCAATTTTTATCAATTCAAAAAACAACTATTATGGCATTTGACGTTGAAGGTCGTCTGTACAAAAAATTTGAAACTACTCAGGTTACCGAAAAATTTAAAAAAAGAGAATTTGTGCTGGAAATTGAAGATGGCGCTTACACTCAAATGGTTAAAATGCAACTGACGCAAAACAACTGTGAAAAACTGGATCCATTCGAAGTAGATGATCAACTCAAGGTTACCTTTTCACTCCGTGGTCGAGAATATACTAAAGAAGGAAAGACTTCTTACTTTACTAATCTGGACGCGTGGAGAATTGAAAAAGCAGGTGGACAGGCTAACAATGGTGCCCCTAGTGCCAGCATTGATTCTTTCCCTTCCGTAGCGGACGAGCCAGCGAACACAGGTAGCGTGGATGATGATCTGCCGTTCTAAATAGGTGTCTCATTATCAATGATGTAATAGTGACTTTAACGATACCTTAATTAAGTTGCTATACCAACAGACCCAAAATAATTGTATTTTGGGTCTGTTCTATTTATGAGACTTGTTATCTAAAACTGTATGCGTTATCTGATTCTAATTACTACCCTGCTCTTTTGGAGCATTTCCCTTTCTGCGCAGCAATGGCTCACCGGAATCGAAACCGCATGGACGGATTCGTTCGTAGAATGGAGACTTTACACCGAAAGCGAATCCGACGAGGAAGCAGAAGAGCTGGAGGCTTCTGGCGAACTTGAACTCCGCTGGAAAAACCAGGATAACTGGACCGAATGGGATTTTGAGATCGGAGAAGAAAGAGGTCAGATTGCACAGGTTTCGCGTAATCGACCCAATCAATGGGAAGTCCGCAGTGATGGTGGTCTGGTAACCATCCGCCCCCGATGGCCTAATGACTTTACAGAATGGAAAATCACCGCTAGCAATACTTCTTTCGTTTTTAAAAGTAAATGGCGCAACAATCTTGACGAGTGGATTTTGGTCGATGATCGTTACGGCCATTTTTCTTTACAAACTACCTGGGAGCGTGATCCCAGACAGTGGAACATTTATGATGAGCTTGAGGAGGAATTTCCCCTCAACGTAAAAATGGCAATGGTATTTATCGCTACTTTTTATAGTTCTCCTAAAATCTGATCCGCGTGTTGCTTGGCTTTCACCTTCTGAATGACCTGCTCAATTTTTCCTTTTTCGTCGATGACAAAAGTGGTACGGTGTAATCCATTAAAAGTCTTTCCCATAAATTTTTTAGGTCCCCAAATTCCGTAAGCTTCAATTACCTTGCGATCAGTATCGGCAAGTAAAGGAAAAGGTAATTCGTGTTTGGCAATAAAATTTTGGTGTTTCTTTTCCGAGTCTGGACTAACCCCAAGTAGCTCGTACCCTTTTTTATTTAGGTCTCCGTAAGCATCCCGAAGATTGCAGGCTTCTACCGTGCAGGTGGGAGTATTATCTTTTGGATAAAAAAACAGGATTAGCTTTTTACCTTCATAATCTTTTAAGGTAACACTTTCTCCTTTCTCATTTACACTCGTAAAATCCGGGGCCTTATCGCCCGGCTGTAGATTTGTCATAATAATTGATTTGTTTAGAAATCAAATAGAATCTACGCTAAATAGTTCAAAAAAAGTCCAACTTTATAGACGTTCACCGGGAGAAAAAGAAGGAATCCCGGCGGCTCTAGCCTCACACTCATTTCCGTAGATAACATCATCACACCCACAGAACGGGTCATATACCTGAATACATAAGATTGGCAATGCCGGGCCTAACTCGCATAAATCTTCATCAGATTTATTACAAGCCGATGCAAAAAAACAAAAAATTGCATTATTTTTTTCAGATTAATCTATTTTAAAAATTGAGATTAAAATTTCTTAAGCACGAAGTATAATAAGAACTTTCTTATTTTTCCAATTGAACCTTTATAAAAATAACCATGTATCTCTTAGCCGCCGCCAACTCAAACTTATCCGCTTTTGTTATTCTGGGAATTATCATCGTCCTATTGGGTTGTATTCTTCGGTATTTCAAACAACCCTATATTATCGCTTATATTTTGGCAGGTGTCTTATTGGGAGATTATGGATTTGGAATCATCACCAACCAAAAGCTCATTACCACAATGGGAGATATCGGATTAATCTTACTGATGTTTTTTATAGGAATGGAAATTAGCCTACCTGGACTCGTTAAAAACTGGAAAGTAGCAGTGCTTGGAACCTTGGTACAGATTATTGCCAGCGTTTTGCTAATGACACTGATCGGTTATTTTTTAGGCTGGAAAGCTAACCAGATTATCGTTATGGGATTTGTCATTAGTCTTAGTAGCTCTGCGATTGTCATTAAACTGCTACAGGACAGTGGAGAGATTAACAGCTCAACGGGTAAGAATGTGCTTAGTGTTTTATTAATGCAGGATATTCTCATTGTGCCCATGATGATCATCACCAATTATCTGGGCGGTCATGCTCCTACCATGCAAGAATCTGTTCTGCAGATTCTTGGTGGACTGCTGGTGATGGGTGCTATTTTATGGATTTGGCGGAAAAAAGAAATCCAAATCCCATTCAGTCAGCAGGTAGAAGAAGATCACGAAATTCAGGTTTTTGTGGCGCTGATTATCTGTTTTGGTTGTGCTGTCATCACCTCTTTTTTTGGCCTCTCCGCCGCCCTCGGTGCATTCGTGGGTGGAATGGTGATTCATGCCAGCTGCTCTGCACCGTGGTTTCACAATAGTCTGCACGCTTTTCGGGTAATGTTTGTAGCACTATTTTTCGTTTCCGTCGGAATGATGATCGACCTCAAATATCTAACAGAACACTGGGTGGCCGTCAGTATGATCATTCTGGCCGTTTATATCAGCAATCATTTTATCAATACCATTGTGCTCCACTACTTCGGCCGCAACTGGAAAAAAAGTATTTACGGTGGTGCCTTACTGGGCCAGGTAGGAGAGTTGTCTTTTGTCCTCGGAGCTAGCGCCTATTCCGCTCAAATTATTTCAGATTATATCTATCAACTGACGATCATGGTTATTTCGCTAACTTTACTCATCAGTCCTTTTTGGATTGCCATGACAAAAAAAATCGTAGGAAACGATTAGTCGTATGCCTCAAGCTGCTGGCTGCTGGCTTCACTTAATCGGATTAGTACTTAAATGATTTTTCAAATACGGCCTCATTCTTCCGGTCGTCCCTAACGACCAAGCGTAATTGGTGGGTTCCCTTCGCCAAGTCATCCGAAAAGCGGTGCGTTAGCAAATCATTCTTCGCATCGTATTCCATCAATATCCAATTTCCGTCAATATAAGCATCGTACTCAATTTGTTTTATGTTAGGAGCTGTCGCAAAATTATCGGTTACTTTAAAGGTCATTCGATTATAGCCAACCATATTAGCACTAAATTTTTCTGGCGAAACCTTAGGTGCTTCTGTGTCGACCATGATGCTAAAATCTCCTAGATCGCGAACTTTTGTCGACAACCGATTCCCTTCCCATTTCCCTCCACAGGTGATCGTTTTATGATCTGGCTGGCAGTAGGCGATAAAGGCTTTTTCGCGCAGCATCTCTGGCAAACCCACCGGACGAATTGCCAGTTCATAATATTTATGTACAGGGATTTTATAATCATGCAAATGGTGAATCACAGAATAGACACCCGCCGAATTTTCGGTAGTGGTATGGTATTTAAAATATAAATTTTCGTACAAAGTTCCATTGGGCATCGATAACGAAAAGTCCTCCGTTTCAATGACGTTTCGCTGATCGTAAGGCAGTAAATAATTATAGGAGCGTGAGGGAGGTTCAGGGACTTCCGCACGGCGAACCCAGAACTCCAGAACTTCCTCATTGCCGGCTACATCCGTGGCCAATATCTGAATTTTTGTTGCCTTGTTTTTTTCCAACTGAATAACTCCTCTATCCTTACTTTCTTTATAGATAGACAACCGATTTCCCGGCAATTCGTAAAAACGGTTAATATATGCTTTATTGCTAACCTGCTCTTCGTAATCAAGATGCGCATTAATATATCGAGTTTCGTTGAAGGAAAATGTTTCCATCTCAAAACCATAGACTGGTTGGTCATCTTTGGACATTATCATTTTATAGACACCGTTCCAGTTGGGAGCTAGAGACATATGGTCGTAAGCTTTTAGGCCTACCCCAATTCTCCACGCACCGATCAACAAGGTATCTCCACTAATTCGATATCCTTTGCCTCCTTTTTTCACCTTAACGGTTTTAGTAGCAATAGTTTCCAGTTTTTCATTTAGTGAATAAATTTTTAATTCGTGCAATTTAGGGGCTAATTTATCTTTGGCTTCCAGACCAAATAAAAGAGGATTGATGGGTTTGGAAGTCCGCGTGTCCCGAATTTCAAAATGAAGATGCGGACCGTAAGATCGTCCGGATAATCCCATTTTTCCGAGTTGTTCTCCTTTTTTAAATTTGAATTTTTCGGCTTGCGGATATAGTTCTATTTCAAAAGTTTTTCTTCTTTTTTGTTCCGCTTTTACGTAACGGGCTACTGCCTCGGGGAAATTAGCCAGGTGTGCATAAACGGAAGTGTAGCCATTAGGATGATTTACGTATAATACATTTCCATAGCCACCCGACTGTACTTTTATTCTTACCACGTACCCGTCGGCAACACTTAAAATTGCTTGTCCTGTCTTACCATTATGAGCTTTGATATCAATGCCTGAATGCAGATGATTGGAACGTAACTCGCCGAAGGTTCCGGATAATTTGATGGGCGTATTGACTGGAGATCGGAAGTAATTTTGTGGATAATTACGAGCAGGTTCACCTTCCGTAAATGCGAACAAAAACCAGAGGCCGATAATTAATACAAAGAAGGTAATTAGTTTATTCATCATATTTATGTTTGCGACTCAGAAGAAGTGAAAACTAAAAAAACTTAGATAAAGCTGCTCCAACTGCCCTGTAGAGTCGTTTCCGCTTCGTTCTTTTCCATCATTTCTAAAAATGATTTTCGGGGAATATTAACGCCACCTAAACTTCGCAGATGATTGGTTTCCTGTTGGCAATCAATCAACCAGAAACCTTTTGCTTTTAGGATTTTCACCAGAGTAATAAAACCCGCTTTGGAAGCATTGGGAACTTTGGTAAACATGGATTCTCCAAAAAATATTTTCCCTAATGAGATTCCGTATAATCCGCCTACGATCTCTCCCTCTTGAAATACTTCGACACTATGCGCAAATCCGAGTTTGTGCAATCTACAGTAGGCCTCCACCATCGCATCCGAGATCCAGGTACCCGAACCATTGTCCGTGAGTCGTTCTTTCCGACAGCTGGTAATGATCGTTCTAAAATCCTGATCGAGGGAATAAGTAAATTTACGTTGATTGAAGACGGGACGCATGCTTTTTGCAATTTTCAATTCCTCTGGAAAAAGTACAAAGCGAGGATTTGGCGACCACCAGATAATGGGTTCATCGGGGTTAAACCAGGGAAAGAGGCCACATTGGTAAGCCAGGAGCAATCTATCTGGCGATAGGTCTCCACCAATCGCCAGGCGACCGTATTCGTCCGCTAGATATGCCGGCGGAAAGCTGATATCCTCGTCTAACAGCCGGAATACGGGCATATTAATTTGAAATAATTAGAAAATTTACAATTGGAAATTCCAGGAAACTACTCTGCGATACTTTCGATGATAGCAGAAAGGCCTCGTTCGGTCAAAGCATCCTTAAATGGACGCAATACCTCAAAAGGAGCGGTCTTGACGACTGCTTTACCTTTATAATGTATAATGAGCGAAAGTTGTTCCGACTGGGTGCGTGAATGGTTAAGTACATCTACCAAACATTCGATTACCCAGTCAAAGGTATTATGATCATCATTATAGATCAATAATTCCGCGGGGGTTCCGGTATTGGTTACTTTTTCTTCTACCAATACTTCTTCTAAAATCTCCGTACTATTAAACATCTTAGTATCATTAAATTTATTAAAAAATATGAAGTTGTTTGATATTCTAATTCAGAATTAAGCAACTTCTATGAGCCTGACAATTAGGTAGTTTTCGTCGGATGGCTTTTCTACTTTAACTAATTAAGGCCTTTCAATGTTTCCTTTATCGCCGTAAAATTAGGCAAATCTCCCGCTGATTCTAACACTTCGGCGTACTGAATAATTCCCTCTTTATCAACGACAAAGGCAGAACGTTTAGAAACGCCTTTCATATCCAGCACAAAATCTTCGTATAAGGCGTCATACGCACGAGAAACCGTTTTATTAAAATCAGCCAATAGTGGGAATTGGTATCCCTGTGCCTCTTTAAATTTCTCCAGTGTAAATAACGAATCAACGGAGATCGCTAGTACCTGAGCATCCAAATTATTATAATCTTCCATGCTATCTCGTACTGCGCACAGCTCATCTGTACAAACACCTGTAAAAGCCAACGGAAAAAATAACATTACCACATTTTTACCCCGATAATCTTCCAGAGATACTTCTGACTTATCCGTCGCTCTTAATGTAAAATTAGGTGCCTTTTCTCCTTTTTGAATTTTCATGTGTGTATTTTTGATAAGAAATATTTAGAATTTCACGTAAAGATAATCAATCTGCGTATTAAATTGGGCCAAATCGTCCGATATATTTTTAATTTTACAAAATGTTAACAGCATATCATCCACAAAGTTCGAGACAGGTATTTGCGGCCGAACAATCTTCGTCCGGCGGACCTTTTTTTTGTCCGGCTTGTGGTAGTGAATTGCGTATCAAAAAAGGGCTTAAACGTATTCATCATTTTGCTCACCTCCCGGAAAAAGTATGTATTTACAAAGGAGAATCCCAACTTCACCTTAGAATTAAGAAACAAATTTATTATAGCCTCCTTCAGGAGCTGGGTACCAAGGTCAAAAATGTATCTCTGGAAAAACTGATGGATACCATTCGGCCAGACGTATTGATCGAAGGATTTAAAAAAAACATTGGCATTGAAATACAGGTAACACCGCTTACACCAGCCGAATTAATTCGTCGAACGACGGCTTATTATCAACAAAAAATTCATGTACTCTGGGTATTACCTTTTTCTAAAGAACGGTTTTTTGCGGCAGACGATGGCGAATTTCAGCCCATTCGACTCAAAGAATTTGAGTTGATGCTCTATTATATGAATTATAAAAATTTAATTTTTTGGGATGATACCGAAAAATTAAGTGAAGGTTTTATCCGAATCCAGCTCCAGGATATCTGGCAAAAACCCGGTTCTTACTATTCCATTGACTGGAGCACGGTCATTGAGTTTAATCCCAAAAAATTAAAGCAAAAAAAGATGCCTTCGCAGATCGAATACCATCTAGGACTAAAAGAATTTAAACCCGTTTACGCTCCTCCTTTCCAAATGCCCAAATCCGATTACTTCCTGCCTGGTCGTTTTATGATGTTGAAAAAATAACTCTACCTTTACCCAAAATAAAAATCCTTGAATCCAACGCAACGTGCTTATTTTGAATTACACATCGCCGTACTCCTCTTTGGATTTACCGCGATCTTGGGTGATCTCATCACTTTATCAGCGCTCGTTCTGGTTTGGTGGCGAATGGGAATCACGACTCTTAGTATTCCTTTTTTGACAAAAATAAAAAAGAAAATTAGAGTTTTACCGCCTGCGCTGACCGTTAAATACATGGGAATCGGAGTATTGGTATCCCTGCACTGGATTTGTTTTTTTGGTTCGGTAAAATTTGCCAATGCTTCTATCTCGCTGATTTGTATGGCAACCACTTCTTTTTTTGCGGCCCTAATTGAACCGGTTATATTTAAACAAAAAATAAAGAGGGAAGAACTCAGTCTTGGTCTGCTGATGATTCCCGGCGTACTACTCATTGTCAACAACACGGAATGGGATATGATGACGGGCATTTTGGTAGGATTGATGAGCGCATTTTTAGCGGCCCTGTTCGCGGTTTTGAATAAAACACTGGTAGATCAAGCCGAGTCTTTAACGATTACCTTTTTAGAATTAGGTAGCGGTTGGTTATTTCTTAGTATCTGTCTGCCCATCTATCTGCTGTACCAACCGGAGGCGCCATTTATGCCACAAGGTTTTGATTGGGTATGGCTATTAATTCTGGCATTGGGTTGTACTACGCTGGCCTATGTTTTATCCCTCCGATCTCTAAAATATATTTCTGCTTTTGCCTCCACGTTGACTATTAATCTGGAACCTGTTTACGGTATTTTTCTGGCGTGGTTAATTCTCGATGACGCACAAGAATTATCCCCTCAATTTTATCTGGGTTGCCTTTTAATTCTGGGTGCCGTCTTTTCCCATTCATTCAAAAGTCTTAAAACCAGTCGACATGCCGCCTAATCTGATTGAACAATATTGTAAAAAACATACCACACCGCCATCCAGTTTAATCAACGAATTATTGAGGGAAACGCATTTAAAAACGCTCGCCCCACAGATGGCTTCCGGACATTTACAGGGTACGTTATTACGTTTTTTATCTAAAATGATACGACCAAAAACTGTTTTGGAAATTGGCAGTTTTACCGGTTACGCGACCTTATGTTTACTGGAAGGCTTGCTCCCGCAAGGGAAAATACATACCATCGAAGTAAATCCGGAATTGGCTTATCTGATTAGAAAATATATTGAGCGTGCAGGAGCTACCGATCAAATTCAATTACACCTTGGTGATGCTAAAAAAATTATTCCAACCATTGATGCTACGTACGATCTGGTATTTATTGATGCTGGAAAAATGAATTACCCTCAATATTATGATTTGGTCATTGACCGAGTGAACCCTGGTGGGTATATTCTGGCAGACAATGTTTTATGGGATGGAAAAGTGATCCGTACAGAAAAGGACAGGGACAGTGAGATCTTGGATTATTTTAATAAAAAAATCCATCAGGATACAAGGGTAGAAAATATATTGCTTCCAATTCGGGACGGACTGATGCTGGCTAAAAAACTAGATTAATATCCCATTTTATTAAAAAATACTTTAAAGACCTTTTGCGATTATGGCTTCCTGAGCTAAATTTCTCAGTTCGGTGATGGTCGTGGCACCTTGTCGGCGGGCCAGTACCTTTCCATCTTTATCTATAAAAACCAGGGTAGGATAAGTGCTGACCCCATACATTGTGGCGACCGTCTGACCGTTTCCCTTCTCTGCGTCCACTTTATAATTGATGAAATTTTCATCCATAAACTTCTTGGTATCCGGATCGGTAAATACGTACTCGTCCATTAGCTTGCAAGGAGCACACCACGTAGTATAAATATCCATAAAAACAATCTGATCGGTACGACTTGCCTTCTCAAGGACTTTACTGAGTCGATCAGATTTGACAAAATTAAGGCCATTGCTATAAGTGGGAGTGGTGGCCTCAGTCGTTTTCTTTCCAGATTTACAACTAGATAAAAGTAAGGCTATCAAACATAAAGCCGTAAAGATATGCATTGAGATTTTCATAGATTGTGTTTTTCTAAGAACGTAACTAAGATTGATAAAATTACACAAATGTCTAATCATTTGCTATTTTATGTTTTTCATAAAGTTTGTTAAGCTTTTCATATTTTAGGGCAACGGTACGTGCGGCCCGTTTACTGATAGTCCATCCCGCTTTGCCATCTAAAAAACCTTTTTGCAGTATATAGGTTTTGAAAAACCGAAATATAGGCCCTCCTTTTTGTTTTAACCAGCCTGGTTTGGTCCGATTCGCAAAGAGTTCCGCCGCAGATAAAGTACTGTATAACTCTATTCTATTCCAGTGATCCTCGTGATTTTGGTAACTGTAATGATATAAAAGTCCTTTCATTTTGGTTATTCGAACCGATTCGGAAAATTTTAACTTTTCGTGCACATACTCCCCTACCCAGTAAGCATTTCGGCGGTCAAAAATCCTTATTTTCCAATCCGGAAACCAACCACTATGTTTGATCCATTGGCCAAAAAAATTGTTCAAGCGATTAAAACGATAGGCTTCTCCTTTGATCAGTTTTAGATGTAAAATTTCGGTTGCTAATTCTGGGGAAATCACTTCATCTGCATCTATGGATAAAATCCAATCGTTGGAGGCAAGATTGTTACCAAAATTTTTTGTTTGTGCGTATCCCTTCCAATCAGTTGTAATTACTCTAGCTCCCAACTGACGAGCAAGAGCTACGGTGTCATCAGTACTTCCACTATCGATTATCAGTACCTCTTCGGCTACGGACTGCAGAGAAGTTAAGCACCGGGTGATATTGGATGCTTCATTTTTAGTAATGATGACGGCTGTGAGCGGTGCTAGAGACATGGACGCTTAGGTACGAACTATTTTGGCACCAAGTGCATTCAATCGAGTATCAATATTCTGGTATCCCCGATCAATCTGGTGAATATTGCGAATCACACTTGTTCCTTTAGCGGAAAGTGCTGCGATCAATAACGCAACCCCAGCGCGAATATCCGGAGAGGTCATCTCAATCGCACGCAGCTGTTGTTTTCGGTTGAGACCGATCACGGTAGCACGGTGTGGATCACAGAGAATAATCTGTGCCCCCATATCAATTAGTTTATCTACAAAAAACAAGCGGCTTTCAAACATCTTTTGATGTATCAATACACTACCTCGTGCCTGCGTAGCCATCACCAAAATAATACTCATCAAATCGGGGGTAAATCCTGGCCACGGCGCATCATAGATGGTCATAATTGAACCATCAATAAAGGTCTGAATTTCGTAAGAATCTTGTGCCGGAATATGAATATCGTCTCCTTGGATATCTACCTGAACGCCCATTCTTTCAAAGACATTGAGGGTATTTCCCAATTGATCTACCCGACAATCCTTGATAATAATGGACGATTGAGTCATGGCAGCCAAACCGATAAAACTACCGATTTCAATAAAATCAGGTAGCAAACGATGCTCAGTTCCTCCCAATTTTTCTACCCCTTCAATAGTTAGCAGATTAGAACCAATCCCGGATATTTTACCACCCATTGCATTGATCATTTTACAGAGTTGTTGGAGATAAGGTTCGCAGGCGGCGTTATAAATTTGGGTAGTCCCTTTAGCCAAAGCAGCAGCCATTACGATATTAGCAGTGCCCGTAACAGATATCTCATCCATTAACAAATAGGTACCTTTCAATTCTTTGGCCTGTATAGCGTAGGCATTTTTTTCAGCATCGTACTGAAAATCAGCCCCCAGTTTTTCGAGTGCCAAGAAGTGGGTATCCAGTCGTCGTCGACCAATTTTGTCTCCACCTGGTCTGGGCAGGTAAGCTTTGCCAAAACG
>CALLLR010000244.1 GCA_938008185.1 uncultured Saprospiraceae bacterium | reverse complement strand
TAACGGAGTAAATCTAAAGCATGATCAATTCGCTTACCACGAATATTGTCAACTACCAAACGCATCTTACGGGCAGACATTGGACAATTTCTCAATTTAGCTACAGCTTCCATTGTATAAAGATTTATAAAATTTTAATTTTAAACAAAGTATGTACGAAAACGTCGCAATTACTTTCTGTTACCTGAGTGTCCTCGGAAAGAACGAGTGGGAGAAAATTCGCCCAATTTGTGTCCTACCATGTTTTCGGTAACGAATACCGGAACAAAAGTTTTTCCGTTGTGAACTGCGATAGTTTCTCCTACCATATCGGGAATAATCATCGAAGAACGGGACCAGGTTTTAATTACTGTTTTTTTCTTTGATTCCTTCGCTTTTTCCAATTTGGTAAGCAGCTTGTGGAATATATAAGGTCCTTTTTTTACTGATCTAGCCATTATAAAGGTTTTTTATTTGTTTTTGTTAGTTGACTTACGCTTGGTAATAATCAGCTTGGTAGAATTTTTCTTATTGTTACGAGTCTTCTGACCTTTCGCCATAATACCGGTACGTGATCTTGGGTGTCCACCGGAAGATTTTCCCTCACCACCACCCATTGGGTGATCCACTGGGTTCATTGCTACCCCTCTAACTCTTGGACGTCGTCCTAACCAGCGCTTTCGTCCGGCCTTTCCTAAAACCTGCAATCCATGGTCAGGATTTGAGGTAGTACCAATTGTTGCACGACAAGTAGATAAGATACGTCGAACTTCACCGGAGGGTAATTTTACGACTACGTATTTTCCTTCCCGTCCCATCAGCTGACCGTAAGTACCGGCACTTCTTGCTAATGCTGCGCCACGACCTGGTTGTAGTTCAATCGCGTGAATAACTGCTCCGAAGGGAATCTTTTCCAATAACATTGTGTTACCCGTGTCAGGCGTTGCATCTGGTCCGGAAACCACCTTGTCACCAACTTTTAGTCCGTCAGGAGCAATAATATATCGCTTTTCTCCATCGGCGTAAAACAATAATGCAATAAACGCAGTACGATTCGGATCGTATTCGATAGATTTAACGGTAGCGGGAATTGCATCCTTATCACGTTTAAAATCAATCACACGATATTTTTTCTTGTGTCCACCACCACGGTTACGCGTGGTCATCTTACCGGTTCGGTTACGACCTCCTGTTCTGGACATTGGAGCAAGCAGACTTTTTTCCGGTTTATCAGTCGTGATAGCCGAATAAGTATTTCCTACTCTAAAACGCGTACCCGGTGTAACGGGACTATACTTTTTAACTGGCATTTCTTAAAAATTTATCAGTTCAATCCTCTGAGAGGCGTATCTAAATTAAGTTTATACTTCGCCGAAGAAATCGATGTCTTCACCATCTGCGACTGTAATGATTGCTTTTTTGAAGGAAGAGCTTTTTCCACGAACCACACCGGAGCGGGTATTACGGGACTTAGATTTTCCAGGCATTATAATGGTGTTGACAGATGTCACATTGACACTATACATTTTTTCGACTGCTTTTCTGATTTCGATCTTGTTAGAAGATTTGTCAACCAGGAAGCTATACTGACCACGATTTTCTGTTAGTCTTTCTGACTTTTCAGTGATAATGGGTTTGATTAAAATACTATTCTTTGCCATAACTTATTATTTAGCGAAGGTGGCTTTAATTTGCTCTATGGCACCTTCTGAAAGGACCAAGGTCTGAGCTTTTACAATTTCGTATGTGTTCAAATCCGCAGCGCGGGTAACAGAAGCTTTAGGAAGATTTCGGCTAGACAAGTATAAGTGTTTATCCATGTCTCCGGTAACCAGTACTGATTTCTTATCAGCAATATTCAGTTTAGACAAAATTCCTTTAAACTGCTGAGTTTTCGGTGCTTCGAATGTAAAATCTTCTACTACCACAATATTTCCCTGTGCCTGTTTGTCAGATAAAGCGGACTTTCTAGCGAGGGCACGAACTTTTTTGTTCACCTTCATGTCGTAAGTTCTTGGACGAGGTCCAAATACTCTACCACCACCACGGAACAGAGGATTTTTGATATCACCCGCACGAGCGGTACCAGTTCCCTTCTGACGCTTGATCTTTTTGGTTGACCCTTTCACTTCGCCACGTTCTTTGACCTTGTTTGTTCCCTGACGTTTATTAGCCAGGTGCAATTTTACCGCAAGGTAAACCGCGTGCTCGTTAGGCTCTACTCCAAAAATATCTTCGGGAAGATCTACTTGCTTGCCAGTTGACTGGCCATCTATGTTAATTATATCGATTTTCATTGTTGATTTACTTTTCAATGATTACGAATGCACCCTTATGACCCGGTACTGCACCTTTGATCAGGATAAGATTCTTTTCTGGGAAGATTTTTACCACTTCCAAATTTTCGGCAGTAATTCGTTTACCACCCATACGTCCAGCCATTCTCATTCCCTTAAAAACTTTTGCAGGATAAGAAGCAGCACCGATAGAACCAGGAGCTCTTTGCCGGTTATGCTGACCGTGCGTAGCATCGTTTACACCACGGAAATTATGACGTTTTACTACCCCTTGAAAACCTTTACCTTTAGAAGTACCAACTACGTTTACTTTATCTCCCTCCTGAAAAACCTCCCAGGCTTCAATAATATCACCGATTGATTTTGCAACTGGATCTGCAGTGTTTCCTTCGTCATCGGTCATACCGTTTAAGGCATCCAAATCGAAATTACGGAATTCCACAACCTTACGTTTTGGGGCAGTCTTGGCATTTTCAAAATGACCAATTAATGCCTTGGTGGAGTTTTTGGCTTTTACTTCGCCAAATCCTAGCTGTAAAGAATTGTATCCGTCTTTGCCATCCTCCGTTTTTACTTGAGTGATAACACATGGACCTGCTTCAATAACTGTGCAGGCGAGATTGTTTCCAGCGTCGTCAAAAACGCTAGTCATACCTATTTTTTTACCTATTATACCGTTCACAACAATATGATTTTATGTATAAATAATATACAGAACAATAGTATCTGACGGCTACAATGCAGCCGAAGCACCAAGGATCGCGAAGATACTTAATTTTAGATACTTTTAAGCTAAAAATAGCCCGTTCAGTATTGGTACACTTTTTTATAATTGGGGGCTATTAAGTAACGACCCCGTTAATTATTTTTTCTTAGAAAGTTTATGTCAACTTTACCTGTATATCTACACCACTGGGTAATTCCAGTTTTGATAATGCATCTACGGTTTTCTGCGTAGGCGTGTAGATTTCGATTAATCTCTTGTGGGTGCGTAACTGAAACTGCTCGCGAGATTTCTTGTTGACGTGCGGGGACCGCAGTACGGTGAAGATTTTCTTCTCGGTTGGCAGCGGAATCGGTCCAGTCACTACAGCTCCACTATTTCTTACGGTCTTAACAATTTTCTCAGTTGACTTGTCAACTAAATTGTGATCGTAGGATCGGAGTTTGATTCTGATTTTTTGATTCATTACCCTGTTGGATGTTAAATAAAATATAATGGTTGCCGACAGACCGGAATCTACCGGCAACGTTTCTTTTCAATTTTTAAAAATCGCTAATTATGACTCAACTGCACCTTTAGCTTTTTCGATTACCTCTTCGGCAATACTCTTAGGAGCTGGTTCGTAGCTTTGAAATTCCATAGTAGAAGAAGCACGACCAGATGTAATGGTTCTTAAAGTAGTTACGTAACCGAACATTTCTGCCAAAGGTACCGTTGCCTTGATGGCTACTGCGCCACCGGGACGAGGTTCCTGACCGGTAGGGATTCCACGACGACGGTTAAGGTCACCGATCACTGGTCCTACATAATCTTCGGGCGTTACTATTTCAAGTTTCATAATTGGTTCCAGTAAAACAGGCTTTGCCTTGTGGGCTGCTGCTTTAAAACCTTCTTTTGCGCAAAGTTCGAATGCAATTGGCTTGGAATCCACCTGGTGGATAGAACCGTCATACACGCGCACTTTCATGCTATCGATATTATAACCTGCCAGAATACCATTTTTCATCATGGCCTTAAAACCTTTTTCGGTAGGTGGTAATAATTCCTTAGGAATTGCACCCCCAGTAATGGCGTTGACAAATTGTAACTGAACTTTTCCGTTTTTGAAGTCTTCACTATCGAGGAATTCCTGATCGGCTGGTCCAAGTTCAAACTGAATATCAGCGAAAAGACCAGATCCACCCGTTTGCTTTTTCAAGCGTTCCCGGTGGTCAACCGTCTCTGTCAGTGCTTCCTTATAGTTAACCTGAGGAGCTCCCTGGTTACATTCTACTTTAAATTCTCTTTTTAGACGATCCACGATAATTTCGAGGTGTAATTCTCCCATTCCGCTGATAACGGTTTGGTTGGTATCTTCGTCGTATCGTACTTTGAACGTTGGATCTTCTTCGGCCAATTTACCGAGTGCCATTCCTAATTTTTCAACATCACTCTGTGTCTTAGGCTCGATGGCGATTCCGATTACCGGATCGGGGAAAGTCATACTCTCCAGAACGATCGGTTGTTTAAGATCACAAAGCGTATCTCCCGTACGAATATCTTTAAACCCAACACCCGCAGCGATATCTCCTGCCTCTACTCTATCAATTGGATTCTGCTTATTGGCGTGCATTTGATAGATACGTGAAATTCTTTCTTTATTATCTGAACGTGTATTTAACACATACGAACCAGCATCTAAAGCACCACTGTATACCCGGAAGAATGCCAATCGACCTACGAAAGGATCCGTAGCAATTTTAAATGCTAAAGCAGCAAATGGTTCGTCAGAACTTGGCTTACGCAGTATTTCTTCATCCGTGTTTGGATCAATTCCAGTAACCCCTTCGATATCCAGTGGAGAAGGGAGGAAAGTACATACTGCATCTAATAAGGCCTGTACCCCTTTATTTTTAAAGGCAGAACCACACATCATCGGACAGATGGTCATATCGATGGTAGCAGCACGAATCGCAGCACGCATCTCATCCAGTGTGATAGAGTCCGGATCATCAAAGAACTTCTCCATCAGTGTTTCGTCATATTCAGCAATAGCCTCAACGAGTTCCGCGCGGGAAGTATTAACGATTTCGACTAAATCTTCAGGAATAGGAATTTCTTTGAAAGTCATTCCCTGGGTTGCGTCGTCCCAAATGATGGCCTTGTTGGTCATCAAGTCAACCACACCCCGGAAACCTTCTTCTGCACCGATAGGAATCTGCAAAGGAATTGCGTTAGCTCCTAATTTATCGCGAACATCCTTTACAACGGCGAAGAAATCAGCACCAGTCCGGTCCATTTTATTTACAAACCCGATTCGGGGTACCTTATAACGATTGGCCTGACGCCAAACAGTTTCAGATTGTGGTTCTACACCAGAAACAGCACAGAATAGTGCAACTGTACCATCCAATACCCGTAAGGAACGCTCTACCTCTACGGTGAAATCAACGTGACCCGGAGTATCAATAATATTAACAGTGTACATCTGATCTTCCCACTTCCATTCTGTTTTGGTAGCGGCAGAAGTAATGGTAATACCTCTTTCCTGCTCTTGCTCCATCCAATCCATAGTAGCAGCACCATCGTGCACTTCACCAATTTTGTGACTTAACCCGGTGTAGTATAAAATACGCTCCGTGGTAGTTGTTTTACCGGCATCAATGTGAGCGGCAATTCCAATATTTCTCGTAAATCTAAGATCTCTAGCCATAATTTTTTTAGTCTATAAGGATAATAAATTGTTGATGATAAAAATCTGTTATTAGACTTTAAAGTGTGCAAAAGCTCGGTTAGATTCCGCCATTTTGTGCGTATCTTCCTTACGTTTTACCGCAGCGCCTTCTCCTTTGCTAGCTGCAACTAACTCGGCTGCCATTTTTTCGGCAAATCCCTTACCACTACGAGTACGGGCAAATCGAATTAACCACTTCATTCCGATAGAAATTTTACGCTTGGCGCGAATTTCAGTTGGAATCTGGAAAGTAGCACCACCGATTCTTCGGCTACGTACTTCCACTTGAGGCATTGCATTGTTTAAAGCTTTCTTCCAAACAGCATGTTCATCTTCATTAGTTTT
>CALLLR010000243.1 GCA_938008185.1 uncultured Saprospiraceae bacterium | reverse complement strand
CTTCAAAAACAGATAGACAATTTAAGCAAGCCATTTTAATCCACCAGACTTATAACCAAATTCGTAATTTTACGTAACTATCACCTATATATCCGCCTGTAGTGACCACTACCCGGCATTTTTTTACAAAGAAGTTCTTTAAAAACTTCAAAAACACACAATTCCTAAAGATGAAGATTATTATTCCAATGGCCGGACGTGGTTCTCGGCTAAGACCACACACGCTTACTACCCCAAAACCACTCGTAAAGATTGCCGGAAAACCAATGGTACAAAGATTAGTGGAAGATCTTACCAAAGGATACCCTGGTAAAGTAGACGAAATTGCCTTTATTATCGGAGATTTTGGACCTGATGTTCCACAACAACTAATGGATATTGCCGCTTCGTTAGGAGCAAAAGGAAGTGTTTATCAGCAACACGAGCCCCTAGGTACCGCCCACGCGATTCTTTGTGCTAAAGAAAGCCTGTCGGGCAACTGCTTTGTAGCTTTTTCGGATACCCTTTTTAGTGCCAGTTTTGACTTTGATCCCCAAGAAGATGGGGTCATTTGGGTGCAAAAAGTAGAAGATCCTTCCGCATTTGGAGTCGTAAAAGTGGATACTAATCAGGTAATTACCGATTTTGTGGAAAAATCCCCTGTTTTTGTGTCTGACCTGGCCATTGTAGGAATTTATTACTTCCGGGATGGAGAAATGCTTAGAGATGAATTGCAATACGTAATTGACAATGAAATCAAAGATAAAGGGGAATATCAATTAACGAGTGCCCTCGAAAATATGAAGGCGAAAGGACTAAAATTCCGTCCGGGAAAGATTGACGAATGGCTGGATTGTGGGAATAAAGATGCCGTTGTATACACAAATCAACGAATGTTAACCTTTATGGGTACGGAAAATCACATTGATCCTAGTGCAACCGTTGAAAATGCCGTAATTTTACCTCCCTGCTTTATTGGTAAAAATACCGTCATCAAAAATTCAGTCATCGGACCGCATACTTCCATCGGGAACAATTCCACCGTTGATAGTTCCGTTATTAATAACAGTATTATTCAAGAAGACAGCACCGTAACCAATGCCAATATGAGTAATTCTATGCTGGGCAATAAGGTTGATTACGAAGGAAAACCATCTGAACTCAGTCTAGGTGATTTTTCAAAATACATAATATGATTATACGTCGCTTTTTTAGTTTGTTCCTAACCATAAGTCTGCTTGCAGGCGCTACCCTCCCCTTGTCCGCACAACCGCGACCTACGGAAGAACAGGTAGAAACGGAAAAAATCTTTATTGATGCTTCCCGTGAGAAAGTGTTGGGCAATTACGAAAATGCGGCTTATCTATTTAAAGAAGTACTCAAGCGAGATAAAAACAACCACGCCGCGGCCTACGAATTAGCCCGGCTTTACGATGTCCTTGACAATGTGGACAAAGCAATGGCCAGCATAAAAATGGCCATCGCCGGAGATTCACGTAATCCGTGGTATCAAATGTTTTTAGCAGACTTGTACGATCGTAAAGGTAAATACAAGGACGGTGCAAAGATTTTTGAAGAACTTGTCAGTGAAGCACCTTACAATGAATATTATTATATCAAATGGGCCTTTTTACTGATGAAAGCCAAACAGCCGGAAAAGGCAATTGAGGCCTATTCTATGTTGGAACAACGTATCGGTATTTCAGAAGAAATCTCCCGAAAAAAACATGCGCTATATCTTGGAATTGGACAACCGGGAAAGGCAATTGAGACTTACCAACTGCTGATTAAATCGGATCCTTACAATCTGGAATATCATCATCTGCTGGCTTCTTTATACCAGCAGCTGGAAGATGAAGAAAACGCAGTAAAGGTCTATAAAGAGATTTTAGAGATTGATCCAAATGATGCAAAAGCAAGTATTGCACTGGCCGACCGGCAGAAAGTAGCGGGAGATGATATAAGTTATTTAAATAGCCTTCAGCCCGTCTTTGCGAAGCCCGACGTGGATATTGATATGAAGATCAAAGAAATTCTTCCTTACATTCGCCAGGCAGTGGATACGCCCAACGAACCCATCATGAACGCAACGCTGCAACTGGCCAACATTTTAGAAGAGCAGCATTCCACCGAAGCCAAGGCTTACTCCGTTTCGGGTGACTTGCTCTATTACTCCGGACGAAAAAGACAAGCTTTAAAAAAATATCTAAAAGCTCGTTCGTTGAATAATACCATCTATAGTATTTACGATCAGATTATGTATATCAATCTGGAGACAAACAGCTACGATACATTACTAACAATTTCTAACGAAGCAATTGATTTGTTTCCTAATCAAGCAGCAGCATATTATTTTAATGGAGTAGCCTTAGATTTTAAACAAGAAAATCAGGCGGCCATTAGCGCTTATCAACAGGCATTGCTGATGGCACGTAAAAATCCGCGATTACAATTTGACTTGTACGCACGACTTGGTGGTTTGTATCACCGAATGGGGAAAAATACTTTGTCCGACACCAATATGGACAAAGCTTTGCAGCTTAACCCAAAAGATTTTAACCTGCTTAACAATTATAGTTATTATCTGGCGGACCGTGGCGAGCAATTGGAGAAGGCAAAAAAAATGTCTGCCCTTGCCAATGAGCTTCGCCCCAATCAGGCGCAATTTCAGGATACTTACGGGTGGATTTTATACCAGATGAAGGAGTACGAAAGCGCACGCGAATGGCTGACAAAAGCTATTGATAATGGTGGTGACTCTGATCCAGGTATCCTTGAACATTACGGAGACATTCTTTTCCAAATCGGAAAAACCGAAGCGGCTATTATAGAATGGCAAAAGGCATTGGATAAAAAAGGAGGTAAAGGCGAAGAGCTGGAAGAAAAAATTCGTAGCCGTCAGCTGTAAAAGGTTCTCAAATTTTAAGATTCCTTATGAAACTCGCCCGATAAATTTGCTTATTTAGCTTTTCTAAATCAATTCGTTCTTATTCTCTAAAATAAGCACTAATTTTTCCTGCATTCCCCGTTCCAACCACTGCCGCCAGATCAGCGTGTGTCGCTAGTTTTATTTTCTTAACGGAGCCAAACTCCTGTAGTAGTTTAGCGGCCGTTTTCTCCCCAATTCCGGGAATTTGGGTCAGTTCACTAGCGGTGAAATTTTGCGATCGCTTGAGCCGGTGAAAAGTTATCGCAAAACGGTGTGCCTCGTTTCTCAGCTGTTGTATGAGCTTGAGTGATTCCGATTTTTTATTAATGTACAATGGAACCGAGTCCTCGGGAAAGAAAATTTCTTCCAGCCTTTTGGCGATTCCAATCATGGTAATTTTCTTTTCAAGCCCTAAAACTTTTAGACTTTCCAAGGCTGCACTCAACTGGCCTTTTCCACCATCAATAATAATTAATTGCGGCAAGGGTTGATCTTCGTCCAGCAATCGGCGATATCGGCGGTGAACGACTTCGGTCATCGACGCAAAATCATCTGGCCCCACTACCGTTTTGATATTAAAGTGACGATAATCTTTTTTAGAAGGCTTGGCATTTTTAAAAACGACACAAGAGGCCACCGGGAAAGATCCTCCCATATTGGAGTTGTCAAAGCATTCGATGTGCAATGGCAAATCGTCCATCTGTAGATCGGCTTTTAGCGTCCGTAAAATTCGCTCGGCGGGCGTTTGCTTGTTCATTCTGTTCAGGTCTTCTTTCTTCCGCTGGAACATAAAATACTTTCCATTTTTCTCAGATAGGTCAAGCAATTTTCTTTTGTCACCAATCTTGGGAATCGTCACCATGATATCAATAGTCGGGGGCGTCACTTCAAAAGGAACAACAATCTCTGGAGCAATACTATTAAATTTATCCCGTAGCTGGACAATGGTATATTCGAGTAATTCGATAATATCATCGTCCAGATTTTTGACTAATTCCTGAGTATAAGTATTGACCACTACCCCGTTGAGCACTTTGATATAATTTACAAATGCCAGTTTTTCATCGTCGGTAATAGAAAAAATATCAATATCTCTCAGTGTTGGGCTTACCATGGTAGATTTACCCTGGTAATTATCAAACGCCTTCAGCTTGTCCTTAATTTGTGCCGCCTTTTCAAATTCCATGTTCTCGGACAGGCTGATCATTTCTTCTTTAAAATGATTTTTTACGGCCGCAAAATTACCTTTGAGCATGTTTTTAATTTGCTCTATTTTATTATTATAATTTTCTTCTGATTCTAAATTTTCACAGGGTCCCAGACAGTTTTTGATGTGGTATTCTAAGCATACCTTAAATTTTCCTGCCCCAATATTTTGGGGCGACAAATTAAAATTACAAGTACGTAATGGAAATAATTCTTTGATAA
>CALLLR010000242.1 GCA_938008185.1 uncultured Saprospiraceae bacterium | reverse complement strand
ATAAATTTTGAATTTGAGAATCGTCCTTATATCTTTGAGGATCTCGAAACGGGAGAGACGGTGCGCCTGCAATCCAATCAGGTCAAAGATTATTACAAGGAACAAATCCTGAAATTTAACGAGGCGCTGAAAGTGAAGTGCCTGCAGTATAAAATCGATTTTGTAGAGGCGGATATTAACGAAGGGTTTAAGCCGATTTTGCAGAGTTATCTGGTGAAGCGGGGGAAGATGCGGGGTTGATTGGTTGATTGGTGGATGTGCGGATTTTTCTCTTTTAGCGTGTTTGGCTTTTTTCTCTGCTAACGCGTTTGGCTTTCGGTGGGCTTTTTTTCTCGGCTAGCGTGTTTGGCTTTCAGTAGGCTTTCGGTAGGCTTTCTTCTATTGGTGAGGCTCTTTAATTAGTGAGGGGCTTTCGATGGGCTTTTTTCAACGTGTTAAAGAATGCGGATTGTTCCTTAAATTATTTCTAATACAATTTTTCAATTCAACAACCCAACAAGCGAAGCGCCTCAACATTTCAACGACTAATTTACTAATCAACTGATACAACCAATTAACTGATTCACTAATCAACTAACAATGGCAAAAAGAAAAAAAATTAATTTATCAAAAATTTCTACTCGTCCACCGGAAGGAGCGGATAAGGATAAGCTGAAAGAAAAAACAAAGGTGATGGCGTTGGAGATTGCGGAATTGCACGAGGAGATGATTGCGGAAGGAAAACGGTCATTGCTGGTCATTTTTCAAGGAATGGATAGCAGCGGAAAAGATGGGGGGACAAAGCGGGCCTTTAAGTATTGTTCGCCGATCAACTTGAGTGCTTATTCTTTTAAAAAACCGACAGATTTAGAATTTAAGCATGACTTTTTGTGGCGGGTACATCAGCAGGTACCGGCAAAGGGGTCGATCAAAATTTTTAATCGTTCTCATTATGAGGATATTTTGATTCAGCGGGTCCACGGTTGGATTACGGATGCGCACGCGCGCAAGAGAATGGCGGCAATTAATGCGTTTGAGGAGTTGTTGCAGTTTGATAATAATACCACGGTGCTGAAATTTTATATGCACCTTTCCAAGGAACGACAAGGGGAAAAACTACAGGAGCGTATCGATGATCCGACCAAAAACTGGAAGCACAACGATGGGGACTGGGAAGAACGTAAGCACTGGGATAAATATCGAAAGGCATACGAATATGCGATCAATAATAGTGCTATTCCGTGGATTATCGCTCCGGTGGATAGCCGCTGGTACCGAAATTATTTTGTGACGAACGAGATTTTAAAGGTGATGCGGAAGTGGAAAATGGTGAGGCCGAGGTTGGAGAGGTAGGGTTTTCTCTTCTGACGTTTTTGGCTTTCGGTAGGCGGACGATGGGCTTTTTTCCCTTCTTACGTGTTTGGCTTTCGGTGGGCTTTTTTTCTCTGCTGACTTGTTTGGCTTTCGGTGGGCGGACGATGGGCTCTCTTTTGACGTGGGCTCTTCAACTGGTGAGGGTGGACGATGGGCTTTTCACCTTTGACGGGTTTGGCTTTCCCTTTATGAGTACAAAGTATTTTGCTTCATATTCTTAAAAAAATCAGATAAGATGCATTACTTAAAATCCTTTCTCAGCCCTACCCTGCTGCTACCATCGGAATACCAGTTTTCCATTTGGGCAATTACATCTTTACCAACTTGATCACATCCAGTCGTTTTTCATCGGCCCAAATTTCTAAAAAATAAATTCCGCCAGGAAGATGGGAAGTATTGATTTCCAGTTCGTTTTGCTGGTTAACATTTAGCGTGTAAGCCATCTGACCATTCGCATTATATAACTTTATAAAACCATGCTGAATAATCTGTTTGGTTTGGATACGCAATTCGGTATTAAAGGGATTGTTTATTTTCGTTATTTCCAAATTGATTACTTCATCAATATTGGTAATAACTGGACAAGTGGTCATTTCAATTATTTGTTGTATAAAATCCAGATAGTTCAGACTTAAAATCCTGAATTCGGGGGGCGCAAATGTGAGTCCAGACAGAAAACCAGATACCACCTCTCCACTCATAGACAGCTCAGTAGTGGCGCTATATGGATCTCGACGTCGGTAATCCCCGATAACGTCCCACTCGTTTTCTAATTCAACAATCTTGTCAAGGATAAGAATGACCGTGTCATTGAGTTGGCCGATACCAGCTGCGGCAAGAGACCAGTTTCCATTACAATCGAAATCAGTTCCATCCCAAATACGAATCGTCTGATTAATTTCCTCACCTCGTAAAATTTCTATTATTTCAAGGTCTATTCCAAAATCATCGATTGAAACTATTTTACCGACGAAGGTCGGACTATCAGAAGTACTCTGGTAAGTCTTACAAAAAGAATCTGGAACAAATGTACATGCGGTCGACAGCGAATAACATAAAACGGAAAAGAAAGTAAAAAGTAACTTTTTGGTATCCATGTGTTCTAGTTTATTAGTGAAAAAAGACCCTACGGCTTTACATCGAAAAGGATATTTTCCTAAAGGTAAGAATAACATTCTAAACACCAAAATTTAAATGTCGGATTGTTTACGCTAAAAGAAACTAGATAAAAAAACTTATTGGAGGATCTCAGATTTTAGTAATTTTTTTGGCGCTTCGGTAGTGGATTTGTTGTTCGATAATACAACTCATCAGGTCGTGAGAAACATTGTTTGTACTTATGACTTCTCGAGTCGGGATGGTGTCAATTATTTTTTTGAGAATGGGGTCGATTTTGGACAGGTGCTTTTCTGCGGATTTCAAGGGTAAGTGTTTTTATGAATACTTTGATGGTTTAAGAGGACAAAACTTATAAAGGGCATATTGTTATAGTCACAAAGTCACAAAGGAAAGAAGATTTTTTCTTTGGAAAAGCTTTTGTGATTTTATGATAAATTATTTCTGTCCTGTACAAAGCTTTACAGTCAGGGAATCACTCTTAAACTGACCGAAGATTTTCATCCAAGTGAAATAAAAAGAAGAACTATGGTTTAATTAATTTTATTGTTGTTTCATCCCGCAATCAGCGGCCAGAGAAACTTAACGACCAGCATATACAATGCCACGCCAACGATAACTTCCGCCAAAAAGATGATTGTTTTGTTTCGTCTATTTTTTTTTTCAATCATATCATTATATTTACGTTCCTAAGTAAGAAATTGTTAAATTCTCAGTAGACGATTTGCAATAATCACTTTACTACTCCCCGAACCTTCGCAAATCTCCACGCTCAAAGTTCCACTCCGGCGTCGAAATATTTCCTTGAGATAAATCATACCAGGGACTGATTTTTGTGTTCGTTCGATTTTTTAAAATTTGCACCTCCTGGGCGGGCATATAACTTTGTGCGAGTAAATATACAGATTTTCCGGTTTCAGGATGGGTCGCTTTATCTACGATAATGACGGCGTGCCCCGGGTGCCCGCCCTGGATGAGGACATCTCCGATTTCTGCTTCGTTGATGTTGACCGGTAGCAGTTCCTTTTCCAGGGAGGCGGTTCCGGCGTAGGTAAAGATGAGTTCCATATAATTCCAAAAATCGTCGTAGGTATTGGAAGGAGTGGCTTTGTTGATCCAGCTGGTTTTATTTCCTTTTATCAACATACGTTTGCCTTTCATCCACTCACTGTAATCGACGCGAAATCCGTTGGTAAAATTAAAATGAATTTGATCGTATTTTTTTTGCTGCCAAAGATATTCGGCTTTGAGTCGCATGATGGCGTCGGCGCATTGGTGGAGATTTTTTTTACCAATTTCGAGATCGACGACTGCTTCGTAGACCTGATTATTTTGCTTGGTGGCGCCGTTGTGGTAACGTACTTTTGCGCCGGCGGGTTTTAGTTTTAGAGTGCGGAGGTAATGGGCGAAAGTGTTGTCGGCAATCTCTGTTCTCTGAAAATCAGTTGGTGGAGGAAAGCGCTCCTCAATCGTCGTTCCGTCTTCCCGAATCGTGTTTTGGGAGATGATAGTTCTCTCAGCGAAGGTCGAGGTGGCTACTAATTTGTTTTCCGACTTTGCAGGATCCGAAAGACAGGCGGTACAAAGAATTGTGAAGAACAGGAGTAGAAATTTCATGTTTCTTTTATTTAAAAAATTATTTTTCTGTATTTATCGTATTCCAATTTAGCAAATTTCCCAGCTTAGAACTAACGCCTGCCTACTGTACAATGGGTTTTGTTCACTCATCACGAATAGGATTCTCCGGATTAGACAGCGCTACCCTCTTCTACTTCTTTCTTCCGGATTACGATAATTTTATGGAAACTTCTAATCGAAAATTTTTGACTACTCTTGACTCCGCTCCATTAGTAAATAAAAAAGATAAGTTAATGAGCCAGCAATCGTGATTAAAAATGACATCATTTTAGTATCCATCGTACTATAAAAACCATTAATCACCGAAAAATTGATCAGGAAAAAAAAGATCGTACAAGACAAAATGCTCGATATAATAAATAAGCTAATGAACAGATATTTTTTAATTGTTTTCATGATATTTTTTTTGTTTAAACAAAATTATTACTAAACATTAACCCTCCTTCGAAAAATCGCGAATAAAAACTTTTTGCTCTTTACCATGAATCCCTAATGCTATCTCCCCTTTATACATTTTTTTGAATAATAACTCTACATTTTTCACAACCAAAGTATTACAACCGCCATAAGTAAATTCCAGATCATAAATTCCGGGTTGCATAAATATATTAAACCGACCATTTACATCCGAAAAACCACCGACAAATAATGCTTCTTGTCCCGTTTTTTTGATGGCTATTCCTACACCGACCGCTAGCCTTTCTTGCTGGTTTTCTCTGGGGTAAAGCATGGTAATTTTTAAATCAACCATCGTCGCCTCCGTAGCCATACCAGTACTGGTAAAACTATTTAATTTGCTGTCGGTTCCAAAACCTTTGACAAGAGGATAGCCAAGAGAACAAACACCAAGTGATTTTTTTGGGGAGTTACAGCCTAAGAATCCGAGTAAGCAAAAAATAAATATTCTGGTAAGGATTAGTTTCATAAAACTACATAATAGAAGCTGTTTAAAAATGATTTAAACACTTTATTTAACAAAGATACTCTTTTTAACAAAGTGAACCCTTTTTACTTTCACTTTTACAAACAACTACCCTTTCCCTCGCCCCAACCTTACCGCCAACCCCAACATCAATCCCAACAACGCCAGCGTGAACAACAAAGCCAGCCGCAACCCAACCGCATCCGCCAGGAATCCCAGCGTCGGGGGTCCCACAAAAAATCCGGCGTAGCCAACCGTCGTCGCCATCGCAATACCCACCGAAGGGGCCACACCCGGCGTATTTCCCGAGGCGGAATACACAATCGGTGCAATTGTCGCCAGCCCCAGTCCCAGCAAAAAGCTACTCACCAAAACCACCGGCCAACTCATCACCGTCAGCATCAGCATTAATCCAAAAATCGCCAACAGACTGCTATTCCGTAGCATCTTATACGGACCCCACAAATTGGTAAAATAATCCCCAAAAGAGCGGCCAATAAACATCGCCAGCCCAAAACTAAAGATGGTCATCGAACCAAGCTCTTCCGACTGACCCACCACATTCTCCATGTAGAGTGCCGACCAGTCCGCCATCGTCCCCTCCCCGACCATACTGCAAAAAGCGATGAGCCCCAGGGGTAAAATCAATTTGTTCGGAAAGATAAAACTCGGTTGGTTTTCACCCGCTTTCCGCTCTTCGACCAACGCATCAATCAGATATCTACTCGCCAAAAATATCACCACCGCACTCACAATTGCAGCACTCGAAAAATGTCCAAACAAACTCCAGTCTGTTTTAATAAATAAGGCTCCCACTACCGCGCCCACCGCCATGCCCGCGCTAAAAACCGCATGAAACGAAGACATGATCGGTCGACCGTAATCCCGCTCTACGTAAACCGCTTGTCCATTCATCGCCACGTCCATACTTCCGCCCGCAAATCCATACCCAAAAAAGGCCACACCCGCTACGTAAACATTCGGCATCACCGCCAACAACGGAAACGTCAAACACATCAACGCGCCGGTAAAGACCGTCACCCGGTCGCTTCCAAATCGCGAAATCACACTTCCCGTAAAAGGCATCGCCGTCATCGCTCCCGCCGCAATACAAAACAAAAGTATTCCCAAGGTGCTATTGTCAACGGCAAAATATTCCTTTACCGCCGGAATCCGTGCCGTCCAGTTTCCCAGTAAAAATCCATTGACCAGAAAATAGGCACAAACTGCGATTCGATTTTTTCTCAATAGAATGATATTAAAAACAAAAAAATAGAATAAATATTTCGGGGGTATTCAATTAACTGTGTCTTATCAGTTAACTCAATTCAACACCTAATAAAGAATATTATCAATCGGCTGCACCTTCGCCGGCAAATCTTTTTCGTCCAGCATATCCCGCAGATCAATTTCAATCGTTCGGCACAATGCCGTCATAGGTACATCATTTATCCGATTCTCAAAAGGATCTTCACTGTTTCCGCCGATCGAATCCATAGAAGAAAATATCCAGGAAATCAGAACAGAAAAAGGAACCATCAAGAACATCATCCACTCGTGTTTGTGACCTTTATGACTATACGAAGATTGCTCAAACACATCCATCAATCCGAAGGGCAGTAATAATATAAAAATCCAGGTGAAAATGGTAGAAAAATAAGCGTACTGACGTGGGAAAGGCGTATTTTTAATCCTTTCACACTTCCCTTGTAAACTATAAAATTCTTTTAACAACCCGTGCATCATCTGTTTATCAAACTCCGTTATTTTTTCTTCCCGCAATAATTCCTGTAATTTGATACCCTGATTTTTAATCAAGTGAGTTGCCACATTTTTACGTTCTTCCAGATCGTCCAACTCTTCCGCCGGTAGTAAACCATCCAGATTTTCACAAACATCGTGAGCTTCCCGGTGTCGCCGATGTAACCGCTCGACCATCCTATTTTCTTTTAATGAAAAAGAGTTCGGTCGCCGTAGCTGTATTCGCAGCGCATTAATCCACGCAATTTGCCGATAAATCAAATCCTGCTTGGTGGCATGATCGGCCTCTACCACGGTTAGCACCTGATTGGCCCAGGTACGGGAATGATTGACAATCCCTCCCCAAATTTTTCGGCCTTCCCAAAACCGATCATAACTCTGATTATTTTTAAATCCCAGATAAAAGGATACCGCAATACCAATCACACTCAGCGGCTGAAAAGGCAAATGTAAATACCTTATTTCAAGAAAATAATAGGCAGAAAAAATTGCGGTAGCGTAAAAGGTGAAGAATAGGAGGTTCTTCCAGGCAAACCGAAAAATAAGTCCCGCACTGATATTTCTTTTTATAAACATGTTAAAATAATTAAACTTAGAATTACCCGCCAAAAGACAGGATCAAATCAAAGGAGAGGTTACCTTAGTAAAAGCAAGAAAGGTTTTACCAGTTCGCAAGATAATCATTCCTGCAAGACCAGCAAAACCCTTTTAAGATGATCCTGTTGGTTGAGTTGGTTGGGACAGATTAACTAACTACTGACCTACGCAATACAGAAAAAAATCACTGAATTTTACCCCAAACCCGAAAGGGAGATTCAGTGATTTTTTGAGACTGTACGAACAAGTGTGTGGCCTCCCATCCCTACGGGTTCGCTAATTATCATTAGCTCAGGCATCCCGCACCTTGTATTCCTCCCTGATTCGGGAGGCAGGCCTGAAGGAAAGCTTCCGCGCTGACACATTTTAGGGGACACTCCCGATTTTTCCGCACTCAAACCAGCAGCACACATTAACTAAGTCCATCACAGAAGCACACTGATTAACCAATTAACCATCTACGGTAGAAGAGCACTAATTAACCAATCAACCATCCACAACAAAAGAGAACCAATTAACTAATCACCAACCACCATCCGCACGCCCTCCGAATGACTCGTAAACTCCGGCGCGTACATACACTGAATGGTCGTGATCCCATTCGAAAAATCGCCCGCGTGAAAGACCCGTACCGGATATTCAAATACGTGGGTTCCTTTCGGCAACCAGCCAAAGAAAAAGTTGGTCGAAACGTCTTTGGTACTTTCGTAATAACTCAATCCACCCTGGTATTTGCGCTGACTCAAAACGTTGATCGGCTCCAGCCCACTCGCCCGCATATCCTTCATGTGTACGTATTCCATCGGACGATCCACGCGCAACTCAATTCGTACTTTCAATAAATCTCCGGGGGCCAATTTTGTTCCGTCCGTTACCGGAATCAACTCCGGACCACGATCCGTATTGACCTGCTTAAACATCGCCTTTTTCAATTCCAGCGGCGTTTCTTCAAACGTTTTGATTTTATCTAAATCTTCAAAATATTGCCAGTACATCGCTCCCCACGCTACGTTGGCATTGGGATTATTGATCGTAATCTTCCCCATCGCAGGCGTGATATCTTCGGCTTTCCAACTTGTCTTAAAGTAACCAGATCCAGCCTCTTTTTTGATGGTTGATTGATCAAACAACTTGCCACCAATTGTAATATCCACCGGCTGATCTTCCAATAACCAATTGGCACCATTACTTAACAAAGCGTACACCGCAGCCGCCGTGGCCTTGGTCGTTTTCCAGTGCGTGGTCTGTTTGGTTTTTAATAACCAGACTTTCAAGTCATCCACCGTTTGCTCGTCCTTCCCTACTTCCGCAAATGCTTCAATGAGCAACGATTGTGTTTCAACCGGTAACTGATACCAATAATACCCAAAAGTAGTTTTCCAGTACATCCCCATTTCATCGTTCTTAATCGCCCGTTCTTTCAGGGAAGCCAAAATCTTCTTCGGGGTCTCCGCGCGATCCGCCCGGTGTAAGGCCAGCGCCAACATTCCCTGTTCGTAATTATTGCGGGACAACCAGTATTTATCGGCTTGACCGTAATAATAATTCATCACTTCTTTTACTTCTTTGGAAACTTTTACATTTTGAAAAAACGAACGCATGTACAAATAATGAATTTGAATTGACGTTAGATGATCGTCTTCCAT
>CALLLR010000241.1 GCA_938008185.1 uncultured Saprospiraceae bacterium | reverse complement strand
ATTGCGGTTTTAGGCTTCTTCTTTTACGGCGGTACGTTCCATAATTTCTTTACAAAGATTCAAATAGTCTTTGGCACCATTACTGGATTTTGCGTAAGAAAAAATATCCTGACGCTGAGCAGGTGCTTCGGCCAACGTTACATTATCTCGGATCAAGGTCTTAAATACCTTATCCCCAAAGTATTTTTGGATCGTAGCTACTACATCACGATTCAACACTTTTCGCGCGTCGTACATCGTAGCGATCACCCCACCAATTTCCAGTTTTTTATTTAAACGGAATCGTACTTTATCAACTACCTGTTTGATTTTCGTCAGTCCCTGTAAAGCAAGGAATTCTGTTTGTAAAGGAATAAAAACATAATCACTGGTCGTTAACGCATTCAGGGTCAACAGTCCAAGCGACGGCGGACAGTCAATAATAATATAATCGTACTCTTCCAAAACCGGCTGAAATAACTCCTGCAAGATGTATTCCCGACCCGCTTCATTAATCAATTCCATTTCCGCACCAGATAAATCCAGACTAGAGGTAATAACGTCCATGCCTTCCTTAGCAGTGTAAGGAACCAATTCGCTTTCACCGCGAATAGACTCATAAATCGTAATTTTTTGTCTTGGAATACCCAATGAAAGGGTGAGGTTAGCTTGAGGATCTAGGTCAATCAAAAGGACTTTTTGTCCTAATTCTACTAAACCAGCACCAATATTAATGGCACTCGTTGTTTTTCCTACACCACCTTTGTGGTTCAAAAGAGAGATTATCTTTCCCATGTACGGTTAATTATAGTGTTTCTAAAAATATCTTAAGACTAAAACGTTCCTTCTATAAGCGTTGAAAATACAAAAAATTTCCAACCCCTGTGGACAAATATAAAAAATTCTGACCTCTTTTTGAAACTTATGCGTATTAATTTTTAATATTATCCTGAAATACACGTTTCAATAATTAAGCCAAAATCTTAATATGTTTCTTAAAACACACCGCTCACCGAATTGGATTATTTTTGTGGTAACGTCTAAATTTTTTATTAATAAAAAAAAGAAACTGGAATTGGGAATGCGGATCAGAACGCGCCGTATTACTTTTGATAGTATCAATTACTCCATCAAAGACTTTGAGGCAGCCGCCCGCTTTGAATTAGGCGTACAACTAAAGAAAAAACTTTTTAATTATATTACCTTTAGCCTGAATCCTGCCGTACGGAGTTTTAGAATTGGATTAGGCTACCGATTATTTTCAAAAAAAATAACCCATCACCGGAGTGAAAATTTTCTTAAAAACATACTATCATTTATTTTCAAATTTAAAATGCTATTTGCTATTTGCCGTTGACTATTTGTCATCCCAAATTAAAAATAGAGATCGTAAAAATTATGGTACTTCAACGGTTATAGATTTACTTCACCGAATTTTCGTACCGCAAAAAAAGTACGTTTTATTTTTCGGTTTATTTTCCCATGCTTTTGTTATTTCAATTTCTGCGCAAAATTTTGTTGCTAAAAACTACCCTTCCTTCTCCGTTGGTCACTCTCAGGTTTATAGCCTGCTAGAAGATAGCCACGGTTACCTCTGGATTGGAACCTGGGGCGGCGGACTCACCTTATACGATGGTCAAAATTTTAAAAAATTTTCTGGAAATAATCAGCCTGGGACCCGCTATATCAAGGCACTGCTCGAAGATCACCAAAAAAATATTATTATCGGCGGAGCCGGAAATCTCACCATTTTTGACGGACAATTTTTTAAGTTGTTGACTACCCTACCGCCCAATGTCCAACAAATCAACGACCTTATTCAAACTCCAGACAAAAAAATATGGGTCGCCACCGACCGGGGATTGTTCTTTCTAAAAAATGATAACCTAATCGCCGTTCCATCCTTCCCCGACAATGCCAATGTGGAAGACTTATTTTTGACCAAAACTGGTACACTTTGGATCGCTACCGAAGAAGGTGCCTACTATTTTGAAAATAATTTTTTCAATAAAATTAGTACGATCGATGGCCTCAGCCGGGACCACGTACGTTCCATCACCGCCACCGATGATGGTAGAATCTGGCTGGCAACCATTACCGGTGGTGTAGACATTTATTACAAAACATCCATCAGTCGCTTTTCCGAATCTGACCACTTGGAAGAAGGACTCGGCATCAATACTATTTCAACGGATCAAGCTGGCCGAATCTGGATTGGAATGGTCAACGAGGGCGCCTATTTTTATGACCCAAAAACCAGCTCCAGCTTTTGGTTACGGGAACGGGCCACCGCAGGATTAGAAAGTGATAATATTAAAGTCATCTTAGCCGACCAGTGGGGCAACTACTGGTTGGGCACCTCGGGCGGGGGGTTGACCCGATACGCAGAAAGTACTCAACAATTTACGCAGTACACGGAAGCAGACGGACTGGCCGACAAAGAAGTGTACGCTATTAGTCAGGATAGTTCGGGAATCCTCTGGCTAGCGACCAGTCGTGGTGTGAGTACTTTTGACGGTAAAAAATTTAATAATTTTAGTCAACAAAGAAATTTTGCCGACCTTAAATGCCGCGCTATTTTGGTCGATCAAAAAAACCGAATTTGGATCGGTACCGAAGGAGAAGGCCTCAAACTATACGATGGAAATAGTTACCGACAGTTTCAGCCGTGGGACGGCATCGAAGGTAATCTGATTCAGGATATTGTCGAAGATAGCTTGGGAAATATCTGGGTAGCGATGATGGACGCGGGTATTGCCCGACTGACGGTGGACGACCGGGACAGCAGTGGCACGACTTACCGCATCGACCGCTTTACCCAGAAAAACGGATTACCAGTCAACGCTATTTACGACTTGCATCTTGATCGCTGGCAGCGGCTTTGGTACGCAACCAGAGGTGGAGGAATTGGCTATTGGGAAAATGATAGTACCCTCGTAAACTTTACTTCCAACGATGGACTTCCTTCGGTCCACGTACGTACCCTGACCGAAGATTCACTCGGCTATCTCTGGGGCGGTACGGCAGATAAAGGTATTTTTAATATTCATCTTTACGGACAACAACCTCAGTTTTCTGTTTTTAGTGAAACCGATGGGCTTAGTTCTGATAATATTTATTCCTTAATTTTTTCGTCCAACGACGAACTGTGGGTGGGCAACCAATCAGGAGTAGAACAAGTAGCGGTGAGTAGTGGTCGGGATGAAATCGGGACGGTTAAGTTTTATGGAAACAAGCAAGGTTTTAACGGAGGAGAGACCTGCGAAAGTGCCGTGATAAAAGATCGGAAAACCCTTTGGTTTGGAACCATTGGCGGACTGATGAAATATACGCCACGAACGCTAAAGAAGGATACCAGTATTCCAAAAATCAGCATCACCAACGTAAGGTTATCGTACGATTCGCTACAAAATACGATTTATAAAAATGTATTAAACCAATGGGGACAAGTTGATTCTACCCTCGTTTTTGATTACGTTGATAACAACGTAAGTTTTGAATATGCCGGTTTACACCTGGGACAATCATCCCCCCTGAAATATCAGTGGAAGATGGATGGTTTGACCACCGAATGGTCACAACCCAGGACGGATCAAAAAAGCGACTTCCCTTATTTACCTTCCGGCAAATATGTCTTCCGTGTACTCGCCATCAGTAATACGGGGATTAAGAGTTCCGAACAATACGTGGTCTTTTCTATTAGGACACCTTTTTGGCAAACGGGATTATTTAAAATAGGGACTATCGTGTTAGGACTTTTACTGATCGGCAGTTTTTTCTTCTCCCGTATTCGGACTATCCGGCAAGAATCCCGACAAAAAACGGAACGGTTAAGAATGGAAAAACATCTGCTTGAATTAGAACAAAAGGCGTTACAATTACAGATGAATCCTCATTTTATCTTTAATGTTTTAAACACCATTCAAAGTAAAATAAACGCGACCGATCACCGGGATGCCCGTTATCAACTCGCCAAATTTTCCAAGCTAATGCGTGCGACGCTCGAAAATTCACGGGAGTCCGTTATTCCATTAGAAGAAGAAATACAAAGTCTGGAAAACTATTTGGCCATGGAAAAAATGAGTCGGAATAATCGTTTTGACTATCAGATTCAGTTGATGGGAACAACCGATCCTGAAACCTTAATTCCTCCCATGCTGATTCAGCCTTTCGTAGAAAATGCCATTATTCACGGCGTGGCCCACGTACCAAAAGGTGGTAAGATTGAAGTTAGCTTTACCCAAAGAAATGGCTTTTTAGAAGCAATGATCGTAGATAATGGGATCGGCAGGGCCGCGGCGAAAGAACGTAAAAGTCAGGTGGAAGCACAGCATAAGTCAGTGGCGTTGGCCGTTACGCAAGAGCGACTCGAATTACTGGGAGACCAACCCGGTGAGCTGAAGCGATTGGAGATAGCGGATATTATGGAAGAAGGAAAAGTAAAAGGGACAACGGTTTTATTACGTATATAAAAGCCCCACTTCTTTTTTATAGAAGCAGGGCTTATAACAACTATTGTTTTTTTATCTCAGAATCAATTCGCGAGTAGATCGTCCTGCGGCAGATTCGATGGTCACATAATAAATTCCAGCTGCTCCCAGATCGTCACGTACTATTTCGTAGCGGTGAGTTCCGGCACCTAACTGACCTTTGAAAACAGATTTCACTAATTTCCCAGACTGATCCACAACACTGATATTGTAGAATTCATTAGCATCAAACAATTCAAAATTGATGGTAGATAAACCGTTCGTCATGATCGTTGGCTCAATACTTAAATCGCTAACCGCCTCGGTTAAGTTCACATTGTTAAGCGCAATATCAATGTCTGTCTCAACATTGGAGTTTACGTAAGTATACACACCGTCAATTTCTGACCAAATGATCGCCAGTATCTCCAACTTTTGCAAATCCCATTCTGAATCAAAAGGAATACTGTACGATCCTTCTATTATGGTTCCATCAGCTACGGTATCAGTTGTCAGCTGTTCGCCAAAATGCGATGGAGTAAAAGCAGTTACTAGTACTTTTTCGTGTTCAGCACTTACTCCCTGATTCTGTTGAAAACCTACATAACCATCATTTACAAGATAGACGCCTAAATAATAATTTGCATTTGCATCTTGAAAAAACTCCGTTTTGGTAGACACCTGAATTAAGTTATCATCACTGAAATAGCCAGGATGAAGGCCAGTATTAACAATCGGGGCTTGCCCGGCAGCTTCATCTACCGCTGTTTGAATAGCTTCTCTTTTAGTTGCCGCAGAACTGCTACTTACCGATTGATTTACGTTACCCAAAAAAAACTGAGGCTGTCCGGTGATCATGAAGTTATTTGCCAAGGCAGCAGAAGTTGGCGTTTCTAAATTGCCACTATGATGAACGGCAATGAGGTTTGCTTTTTCCTCATTATCTTCGATCAAATCATGAAACAGATCCCATCCCCAGCTGCCACAGGGAGGACACCAGGTAGCACTGATTTTAGTGATGAGCGAAGATTGTGTCTCGGGTGCGTCCTGACTATAACCGATAAAGGCTAATAAAGAAAATGCAATAATGAGGGTAATTTTTTGTATCATGATATATAATTTAATTTCGAAGTTGTTTAAGAATTCCAATGAGTCTCTCTTAAGTACAAAAATAATGCGATTTATGGTTCAGTATTTAAATTTGAGGGTAATATGTTGTCCAACTAACATTTTAAGCAGATTCCCTGAATATATTTACGAGAACCTGGATGGTTTAGATCGTTTATTAACTAGTGCCTCGGGAACTAAATAACCGACACCTTATGCGGTTGTTTGAGGTGATACCCCTGAGTTATTTTTTCCTTTTCCATCTAAGTCCGCGCAATCGCCTGGGACCATACCACAGCCAGAATCCGGTAGTGGCCAGGAGAATAACGCCCCACCCTAGAAAATTCATAGCAGTTAATTTAAAAATATCCCCAAAAATAGAACCATCGTGGAGCGATTCTATCCAATCGGAATAACGGACATCAACGGACAACACTTCTCCCGAAGCACCATCCAGCTGGACTTCCCAGTTATCATTTTCAAATAAAATTTTCACCATTCCTTTATCAGGTCGAACATCAATCCGATCAATTGGGTTTCCAGTTTGTTCCGGGTATTGTTTATAAAGTCCTTCTTTTCCGAGCAGGGTCAGTTCTGAAAGACTTTTCCATTGGGTAAGATCGGGGACATTCCCTTTTTGGGTAGGTGGCTGGATCATTGCGACGTCTTTCTTCAGAGCCAGTAAAATTCCGGTGCCGGCGCTGATAATGAGCAAGACGGCCAATACCAGTCCCAAGTATCGGTGCCAGATACGAACTTTACGTAAACCCTTGATGAGTCGATCAAATGCCAATGTTTATTATTCAGTGTAGCCAGAGGCCGGATTAAAAATAAGCGGTTCTTTTTTATAAAAGAAAGACAGCGTTAACAAAAATAAATTTTCCTTGTCGCCAAAATCCACGGAAGAGCGGATTATCTACCATGTATACGACTTTTCCGCGTCCAAGGT
>CALLLR010000240.1 GCA_938008185.1 uncultured Saprospiraceae bacterium | reverse complement strand
CCGCGAACAACTTGCCACCATCGTTCCCGAATCTGCCAACCAACCTTACGATATGCGGGAAGTCATCGAAGGGATTATGGACGAAGATTCTTTCCTGGAAGTACATCCCGATTTTGCGGAAAATATAGTAGTTGGCTTTGCTCGGCTGGCCGGACGAAGCATCGGTATTGTCGCCAACCAACCGATTAGTTTAGCGGGTGTACTCGACGTGAATAGCTCCCGGAAAGGCGCTCGGTTTGTGCGAACATGTGACTGTTTTAATATCCCATTATTGGTGTTAGTAGATGTTCCGGGGTTCCTGCCCGGTACCGATCAGGAGTGGAACGGGATCATTACCAACGGGGCAAAATTACTCTATGCGTTTAGTGAAGCGACCGTTCCACGGATTACGCTCATTACCCGTAAAGCGTACGGTGGTGCGTACGACGTGATGAACTCCAAGCACATCGGGGCCGACCTGAATTTTGCCTGGCCCACGGCTGAAATTGCCGTGATGGGCGCCAAAGGAGCCTCCGAAATTATCTTTAGAAAAGAAATTGGCGCCGCCGAAGATCCCGCCGCCAAACTGGCCGAAAAGGAAGCCGAATACGCCGAGAAATTTGCCAATCCGTTCAGTGCGACCGAACGTGGTTTTATTGACGAAGTTATCGACCCGACTTTGAGCCGTCGTAAATTGATTAAAGCTTTTGCGATGTTAAAGAAAAAGGTGGATATTTTACCCAAAAAGAAACACGGAAACATCCCATTATAAAAAAAGCATGAAAAAGACAATCATCTTCTCCCTCATCTTATTGTTTAGTTTAAACGTTATTTCTGCCCAAAGTATTACCACTGATTCTCTGGCATTGGTTGCTTTTTATGAGGCATTGGACGGCCCCAACTGGTCAAACCCGTCAGCACTTGGTCTGGCGTTTAATTATCAAACGGTAGGGTAGACGACCTGAGTATTCGGTTCAATAATTTATCGGGAAGTTTACCCGCGTCGATTACTTCCCTTTCTTCGTTAAACACTTTTCACATCGGTAATAATAACTTTACGGGAACGCTGCCCGACGCCACGCCTTTTTATTCGGACATAGAAAAATTTGATGTTGGATCAAATAATTTTACCGGAATCCTGCCACTCAGTATGCGATCACTGGGAAAGCGTAGTTTTACTTTGGGTACCCTCGTTGACTTGGGGAATAGAATTTAAGTGGAGATTTTCCCGATCTGAGTATGCTTCCTAATCTTCGCAATAGTAGCTTTAGTGGTAGTAATTAAACTGGTGCTTCTTACCGGGGACATAATTATTTTATCAGTATAGAAACGGCTTTTTGTCCCGGCAATGCATTCTTTTCAGAACCTGACTTTACGGGCACCGACGTAGACGTGGAAGATCTTGATCTTAGTTGTGCTGAAGTAAATGCCATTGTTACACTGGATCAAATCGAAATTTCGGTTTTCCCCAATCCAGTATCGGAGATGATTTTTCTAGAATATCCTTCCGATTTTTTATTAGCAATCGAATTGTATAACAACGCAGGACAATTATTAGATGCTCAACGGAATGTCAATTTTATAAACGTTGATCACTTGAGTAACGGCGTTTATTTTTTGAAATTAACTGCGCTGGAAAATGGAAAGACAAAGACGGAAAGGGTAGTGGTCAGTCGGTAGCAATAAAAAAAGTCGACTATTGATTTGGGAAAGTGAACTGTTCTCTAAAATCTGTCAGCGCGAAAGCTTTCCTTGAGGAACACAAGGTGCGCAAAGCTAACTAACACACTTGATTCTAACGCCCCTCAAAAGCCCACCGAAAGCCTCACCAATTGAAGAGCCCACGAAAACAGAAAGCCAATCGTCCGCCCACCGAAAGCCAAACCCGCTAAAAGAGCAAAAAAGCCCACCGAAAGCCAAACCCGAAAGAAGAGCAAAAAAGCCCATCGTCCGCCCACCGAAAGCCAAACCCGCCAAAAGAGCAAAAAAGCCCATCCGCCCCCTAAAACACCCCCACATAATTCCTCGGCGTAATCGCTTTCAATTCTCCTTTTACAATCTCATCCACCTCCAGCTCATCAATAAACTCGTGAATATCCTCCTGCGTTACCTGTGACTTACCGCGCGTCAAGCTTTTCAAGGCCTCGTACGGTTTAGGATATCCCTCCCGCCGTAGAATATTTTGAATCGCTTCCGACACCACCATCCAGTTTTTATCCAGATCCTCACCCAGTTTGGATTCGTTTAACAATAATTTTCCTAAACCTTTTAGAATTGACTGAAAAGCAATAATCGTATGCCCGACCGGTACCCCAATATTCCGCAACACCGTACTATCCGTCAAATCTCGCTGTAATCTGGAGACCGGCAGCTTATCCGACAGGTGCGTAAAAATAGCATTGGCCATGCCCAGGTTCCCCTCTGCATTTTCAAAATCGATCGGATTAACCTTATGCGGCATGGCCGAAGAACCCACTTCACCGGCGACCACTCGCTGCTTAAAATAGTCCATCGAAACGTAGGTCCAGATATCCCGGCACATATCGACTAAAATAGTATTGATTCTTTTTTGTGCCATAAACAACGCCGCCAGATAGTCGTAGTGATCAATCTGTGTGGTGTACTGTGCCCGGCTCAAACCAAGATATTCTTCCACAAAATAATTTCCGAATTTTGGCCAGTCGATGGCTGGATAGGCTACGTGATGGGCGTTAAAATTACCCGTGGCACCACCAAATTTGGCCTGGTAAGGCACCTGCATTAATAATTTTTTTTGTCCTTCCAGCCGCTCCACAAAAACCTGAAATTCTTTTCCCAACGTAGTGGGGGAGGCCGGTTGTCCGTGCGTATGTGCCAGCATCGGGATGCCCGCCCACTCTGTGCTAAGATCTTTTAGTCGGTTAATTACCTCGTCGAGCATGGGGATATATACCTGTTCCATCGCATGTTTGAGCGATAAGGGAATCGCCGTATTATTAACATCCTGTGAGGTCAGTCCGAAGTGTATAAATTCCTTAAATTCTCCCACGCCCAGTTTATCAAAAGTCTCCTTCAGATAATATTCTACCGCTTTTACATCGTGATTGGTCGTGGACTCAATCTTTTTCACCAAAAGTGCATCCGGCACCTGAAAATTTTCGAAGATCTCATTCAATCTATCAACCTTATCTCCATCAAAATGTTCTAATTCCGGAAGTGGATGCTGCACCAAAGCAATAAAGTATTGAATCTCAACAAAGACTCGGTATTTAATCAGGGCATATTCCGAAAAATATTCAGACAGTACTTTTGTCTTGGCATGGTAACGACCATCGATGGGAGAAATAGCGTTTAGCATAGTATTTTTTTTTGCAAAGCTAAGAAAGTTTTTGGTGACCAGCCCTGATTTTGGGCAATACTTCTGCCCCAAATTTTGTACCTTCCCCCAGATCTATCAACGATTTAACGATTTAACGATTCAACACCTCAACAACTAAAATATATGATCACGGTAATTTCCGCCACCAACCGCCCCGGCTCCAACACCGCCATTTTCGCCAAGTATTATTTTCAGGAACTAAAGAAAAAAGCAAAAACTGAAGTCAAGTTTCTTTCTCTTACCGAACTGAATGAACTAACCATACCAACCGGTATGTACAGTGCGGATACTCAGCACGGAAAAATCCGGGAATTACAGGACGAATTTATCATACCCGCAGATCGGTTCGTCATCATCAGTCCCGAGTACAACGGTAGCTTTTCCGGAATATTAAAGTTTTTTATCGATGCACTTTCTATCCGGAAAAATAAAGAATCCTTCGGCGGTAAAAATGTTCTGCTGGCCGGGGTTGCTACCGGACGGGCTGGAAACCTCCGTGGGCTGGGACACCTGGCACATATTCTCATGCACCTTGGTACGCATGTTTACCCTTCGCAAATGCCCTTTTCCAAAGTTGGGGGATTGATCGAAAAAGGGAAATTAACCGATACGGAAACCCGGAAAACGGTACGGAAACATATTTCTGGCTGGATAGAACAATGGTTCGATTGATTCGTTCTATTTTCCTAGCTTTTAAAGTCAAATCATCAGCTCGACTTTAGCCAAACTTAGCTATTGGCTTTTAGCATTTGGTTATTGGCTTCCCTAAAATGTGAATAGGCTTAGTTAATTTTACCACGGTCGTTGAATAAATCTGACAATCAATAAAGTTGTACCATGTTCACGAATAAAGGGAAACCAATGGCTAAGGCCGAACTCAGGCAATACTGATAAATCGTGATGAAAAATAGAACACTCTCACGGAAAAAAGGAAATTTGTTTTATAGAAATAAATGCTAAAGAAATTTTTAAAATGGACCGGTTTAATTTTGCTTTTCCTCTTGCTGCTTTTTATAGTCGCCTGGGGCTTATTACAATTACCTTCCGTTCAGACAAAGATTGTTGGTATAGTCACCGAATCGCTCGAATCTACTCTTGGTGCCAAGGTTTCTATTGACCGGGTTAATATAAAATTTTTTAAAACCCTTTCCGCCGAAGGGATTTACCTCGAAGATCAACAACAGGATACGTTACTCTATGCTTCTTCTATTGATGTCAATATTGGCGTATTTGATCTGTTGGGCAGTGAAATTTTTCTTAATCAGATTACCCTTAACGATGGGTTTCTTAATATTTACCAACATCCCGGTGATTCCTCTTTAAATATCAATTTTTTACTCGAAGCTTTTGCCACCGATCCGGCGGCCGACACCTCCACTACTTCCGTCGCCTGGGATTTTGGCCTCAATGCGGTCACCCTTAATCGAACCAGAATTCGCTTCGGCGATCAGGTGACGGGATTGGATATCTTATTTAAGTCAAAACTATTCTCTTTAGATTTAAACGATCTGGACTTCGAAAATAAATCCGTAGATATTGAAGATGTTTTATTAGAAAAAAATTCGATTACTGTTTTATCGGTTCCACAGAATGTAGCCATTACAGATACCTCCAATACCGCCAGCCTCCTGATTTTTCCTTACTTTGGCTGGAAGGTAAATTTGGGTCAGCTGAAAATCGAGGAAACGTCCGTCGCCTATCAGGTGGGCAAGCAAATCACAGACAAAGATGGGATAGATTTTAATAATTTAAAACTGGTCGATTTGACGGTTGATCTAAGAGATTTCGTTTGGCGGGAAGAAGAACTGGGAATTTTTATCAAACAATTTTCTTTCTTAGAAAACAGTGGGTTACAAGTAGATCATTTGAATGGTGATTTAAATTTCACACCAGAAAAATTTACTTTAGAAGGTTTTAATATTAAAACACCACATTCTAATTTCAATAACAACACGTCGCTTACTTTTACCAGTTTATCTGACCTTGCTTCTTTTACAGAAGAAGTAAATTATAATCTGGATTTCAAAAATACGAATGTTGGCGTTCGGGACATAGCACTACTTGCCCCCATTATTGGCGAAAACAACGGGATCAATATCAATGCTCTCCAAAAAATTTATCTTTACGGAAGCGTATCGGGCAATACCAAGGTAGTAAATATTGCCAATGCGGAAATAAAAGTGGATCAGATGCTGACACTGGCACTTGATGGTAAGGTACGTAATCCTACCAATCCTGATGCGTTGGGTTTTGACGTGCAGCTAAAAACTTTTGCTTCTTCTTACGAAAAATTGAATAAAATTTTTAAAGAAGCTGTGTTGCCACTCGGACTGGCGCGCTTTGGAATTTTCAATCTCAGCGGAGCGGCTCAGGGAACCATCGCCGATTTTACGACCACTAATTTTAAATTGGATACGGATTTGGCGACCGGCTTTCAGATCAGTGGTCGGGTGGAAAATGCGGCTAATCCGGAAAAATTATTTTTAGATATTAATATTGAGAATCTGACGACCAACATAACAGAAATTAGTTATTTGGTGCCCGATAGTATACCCGACAATCTTTTACCACTGGGAACTATTTCTTACACCGGAAATTTCGTCGGTGGAACGACGGATATGGAACTGATTGGAGATTTGATCACGGACATTGGTAGTCTGACCAGCGATTTAAAAGCAAATTTTAACGCGGATTATTCCGATGCTACTTATCAGGGGGATCTCACGCTTAATAATTTTCAATTCAATGAAATTCTCGGTGATAGTCTGGGAGTAGGGGAGATCACGTTTTCTGGAAATGTCAACGGTTCCGGGATGACCCCCGAAACAATTCAGGCTGAAATCGACGCGAATATCGACCACGTGGTTTACCAGGAATACGATTATAAAAACTTAAAAATCGATGGTACCATAGACCGGAAAAAATTTACCGGAGAATTTGAGATTGCTGATCCAAATATAAATTTTGACTTTGCCGGACTGGTAGATTTAAATGCCGAAATTCCTACCTTTCAATTTGCTATGGATATTGATACCGTTAACCTGACGGCGTTAAATTTACTGGATCGGGATTTACAATTTAGTGGTGTATTGGACTTTGATTTTGCGGCCACCAATATTAATAATCTAAATGGTTTTGCCAGTATTACCAATTTTGCGATCAGCGATTCAACACAATCTTATCTGGCGGATTCTATCACCTTGTTTTCTGGACTTGATGAGGAAGGAAATAATCAACTTTCCCTTGACGCACCGTTCGTAAAAGGAGAAATTAACGGAGACTTTGATCTGGAAGAAATGCCGACCTTGATTCTGGCTTACATCAACGATTATTTTCCACTGGAAGACTATCTTTCCAAGAACCAGCAAAAAATTCGTTTCGCAGATATCGAAGGCCAACAGGAATTTAAACTTCGCGTTGAGGTAACGGATATTACACCGTTGCAACTGCTGGCTTTACCCGATCTGGAATACGTAGAATCGGCGGTACTGACTGGAAGTTTCGATTCTAAAGAACAGACCATGTCTTTGAATACACAAGTGAAAAAAGTGGTCTACGGTACCAATAAATTAAAAAAAATCAGCTGGAAAGCGGATGGTACCAACGTTCGGTTAAAGAACGATCTGCTTCTGGAAGCGTTAGAGGCAGGCGGGAACGAATTTCCCGAAATTACGCTGGCCAATGTTTTACGACAGGACAGTGCCTATTTTCAACTGGATGTTATGGGTAAGGATACGATCAAGAAATTAATTCAATTGGGTGCGATGATCGACCGACCGAACAAGGCTTATGAAATGCGTTTTAATGATCAATTTATTTTAAACGATCAGGATTGGGAAATTCCATCGGACAATCTAATCCGTTACGACGGCCAGCAAATTCTAATTAATAATCTGGCGTTACAGGACGGTGTTCACCAACTCATCATCAATACCGAAACGCCCAAAGATACGACTGTTTTAATTCCGGATATTACCATTGATTTTGATCAGTTTCAGATTCGCGAATTGTCCAATTTGGTGATTCCCGGCGACGAGACCCTGAGAGGAACCATCAATGGGAAAGTAAAAGTAATGGACCCTACGGAAAATCTATACTTTACCGTTGATCTGAGGGTGCCGGATTTGACGATGAACAGAGAGTCGGTTGGAGCAGTTACTCTTGACTTGAGTAAATCGGCTACTAGTTCTATGGTAAACGTGAATGTTTTACTGAAAGGAGCGGTAAACGATTTAAATATGGGTGGTACTTACGGAATTGATTCCAGACAACTGGATTTAAAAGCCGATATTCAACCACTCGAAATGCGTCTCCTCGATCTCGTGATGGTCGATATTATTGCTGACAGTAAAGGAACCATTGACGGGAATATCACCGTGAAAGGAACCATCGACAAACCGGACGTTAACGGAACGCTCAGCCTCCGTGAAATCAGTACGCTCATCGAATTTACGCAAGCGCGCTACGCAGTTGACAAGGGAACCGTCAAACTGAACAATAAAACGATTGACCTTGGTCGGATGACGTTGCGGGACACCGCCAGCAACACCGCTCAACTGGATGGTAAACTGACGCATGATTTTTTCACCAACATCAAACTGGACTTCGACTTAAACACCGATAAGTTTTTGATTTTAAATACCACGGCGCAGGATAATCCACTTTTCTATGGAAGTCTGATCCTTGGTGCGCAGGTGGAGGTACTTGGGCCGCTGGAATTACCCATCATCAATGTGGTGGCCAAAACATTGCCGGGTTCGGAACTAAACCTCTCGCCTTTCGCGGAGGGCGAAGTAGCGCTCGAAGAAGATTTTATTATTTTTGGAAATCCTGACACGTACGTCAAACTGGGAGATAGCATCGATGTGTATAATGCTAAGGCTTCGATTCCGGCGGATATAACACTTAATTTGGAACTTACCGACGATGCACTACTAAGAATTATCGTTGATCCCGTGACGGGTGATCGATTGAAGTGTCGTGGTTCTTCGGATTTATTGATGCGATTTTTACCGTCTGGACTGATGGAAATGTTTGGAACGTACACTATCAAGAGCGGTCAATACGGATTTTCGTACAGTGACGTGATTCGCCGAAATTTTGACATCGTGGAAGGAGGTACTGTTTTCTTTAATGGCGATCCGCTCAACGCTCGTTTTGATGTGGCCGCAAAATATACTACCAAGGCCGCTACCTACGAACTAATTGCCAGTGAAGCGACCCTTAGTGGGGGCGAAATAAAACAGGCACAAAAACGGCAACCTGTTTCGGTGATACTAAATTTGGATGGTAATCTGGCCGCACCCGTTTTAGCTTTTGATATCGAAGTGCCGGAAGCGCAAGGTACATCTTATAACAGTGCTGTTCCACGTAAGCTGGAAGAACTTCGAAGCAATCCCAGCGAATTGAATAAGCAGGTTTTTGGTCTTTTGTTGATCAATAGTTTTATCGTCTCCAGTTCTTCGACCAATTTGGGTGACCTGGGAGAAAATGTCGTTTTATCGAGTGTCAGTAAATTATTTTCCAATCAATTAAATAGTTTGGCCGAAAAGTTTGTCAAAGGGGTTGAAGTTAATTTTGACCTTAGCAGCTATAAATCTCAATACGCCAACGACGGAGCGGGTGGTACCGTCACCGAGGTCGGGGTAGGAATCACCAAACAACTTTTTAACGATCGCCTAAGTCTGACCGCTGGAGGTAGTCTGGAGGTTGGTGGCGAAGCAGGTGCTTCTCAGGTAGCGGGAGACTTTTTGTTGACTTACGAATTGACCAGTTCCGGGAACTACTTGTTGAAGGTATTTCGCCGGAGTGATTTTGATGTGCTCAACGAAGAGAATGCCATTAAAACGGGTATTGGTATTTCTTTTAGAAAAGTATTTGACAACGATATTAGAAAAAAAGGGCGGGTCGAAAAAGCGGTGGAAAAAGAACGTAAGGAGGAAAACTAACGCTACCTAAACAACTTTATAAAAAATAAAATTTTGCTTTTCTTAAATAATTCATCTATAAAATTCATTCTTCTGATCAGCATCATAGCGATGCTGTTTGCCTCCTGCAATCCATCCAAACTGCTGAGGGAAGACGAGTTATTGGTGACGGAATCAAGTATTAATTTTGTAGATAAAGAGACCATTGCTAATCGTAGTATTACCAAGTACGCTTTAGAAAATCTTGCCAAGCCCCGACCCAACAGTGGTATTTTTAAGTTCAGATTATGGACTTATTTAAAACTTCGGGATCATAAAAAAGAAAAAGGTTTTAAATCCTGGATGAAGCGTAAATTAGGCGAAGCACCTGCTCTTTATGATCCCACATCCGTAAAGAAAAACCGGTTACAAATTAGAAAATATCTGAAAGACAATGGTTATTTTGATTCGGATCTGACCATTGATACGCTCGTCACTGGCAAAAAGGTAAGGGTTAAGTATAATGTTGATACTCGGGGACAATATACCATCCGAGACATCTATATGCCAGAAGACTCATCCGATATTGCCAGTATTATTTACGAAGCCGAGAAAAAATCTTTAATAAAATCAGGAGATCCTTATCAGGAATTATTACTCGCGCTGGAACGAACCCGGATCAGCGAAGTTGCTAATAATAAAGGATTTTTAGAATTTGATCCGACTTCTGTGTTTTATTTTGTGGACACGATTCCCAATACATTAGAACTGGATATTTACGTCCGGGTGGATGATGCTCAGAAAGCTGTAAAACAGAAAATTTTCCGTGTTGGGAAAACTTATATTTATCCTAATTTTGATCTTAGTACAGAAGGAGGATTGACTTTTAAAGATACCCTAAATTATAAATCAGATTTTATTGTGATTCAGGATAAACCGGTCGTTCGGCCTAGTGTGATGGATCGGCTGGTTTTACAAGATGAAGGAGATATTTACAATAAAAATTTACAGGATGTTTCCGTCAGTCACTTGCTGGATCTGGGCGTTTTTAAGTTTGTTAATTTAAAATATCAAAGCGTTACTGATTCTGCTTCTACCGATCAGGTACTTAACCGACTTATTTATCTGACACCGGGTATCGCCAGAACGCTAACGACTGATCTGGAACTGAACAACCGTACGGGCTCTTTTTTTGGAACAACGGCCGGAATTAATTTTAATCATAAAAATGTTTTTGATCGTGGTCTGAATTGGAATAATCGACTGTCGGGTGGGGTAGAGACCCAACGGGGAGTGATGGGACCTTTGGTTAATACCGTAGACATCAGTCTGGAAACAAGCCTGTCCTTGCCGAGGTTATTATTTATTTTTAAAAATAAAAAATTCTCCGGTGTTTTCGTTCCCCGTACCAACTTAACGTTGAGTAATAATTACCAGCGGCGAACGGGATTGTACACGATTAATGCGACTGCTTTTTCTTTCGGATACAACTGGAAACCCAGTCGGCAGGTACAGCATATTTTTAATCCATTGACCATCCGACAGGTAAACGTACTCTCGGCCAGTGCCGAATTTCAGGATTTACTTGATCAAAATGGACGACTCCGGGGAAGTTTTACCGACCTCTTCATTGGTGGAATGGAATACACGTATATTCGAACCACCCAAGCCGCCGATCCCAAAGATGATTATTGGTATTACCGCGCTAAAACTAAAATTGCCGGAAATGTATTTTCTCTGTTTAGCGGGAAAGGCCCCAACGGAGAACCCGGTGAAGTATTCGGTCAACCTTACAGTCAATTTATTAGTTTAGAACAAGATATACGCTATTATTTGCCATTCTTACGAACTGGTAAATTAGCATTTCGGTTCGTCCCCGCCATTGGAATCGCTTACGGAAATTCTGAATTATTACCTTACGTAGAGCAATATTTCGTGGGCGGATCTAATAGCATCCGAGCCTTCCAGATACGTGGTGTAGGACCAGGCTCCAGCTTTAACAACGATCCCGATATGGGTACCATCGGTCAGCAATTTATTGATCAAACGGGTGATTTAAAACTGGAGTTCAGCGCAGAATACCGCTTTCCAATATTCGGATTTTTTAAGGGGGCACTCTTTGCTGATGCCGGAAATGTATGGTTATTAAATATCGATCCCGATACGCGCGCCGGACATTTTGAATTTAATCGTTTTTACAAAGAAATAGCCGTAGGTGCCGGTTTCGGCCTTCGGCTCGACGTAGAATTTTTTGTGATTCGTCTGGATTTGGCTACTCCCGTTCGACAACCGATTGCAGAGCGGAATTTCCAATGGACGCCCGAGAACCTAAACGTGGTGAGCAATTTTGGCGAAATGGTTTGGAATATTGCGATTGGGTATCCATTTTAGGGGCTTGGTTTGTTGAGGTGTTGAGTGGCTTTGAGGTCACATTTTATACGGTGAAAACATGGTCGCCCCGCTGGGGCTTTTGTCAATTCATCCACACAATCCGCGATCCCTTCCGCTTAGGTGGTGGCTTCCCTTTGTCGTATTGTCATAGGCCACCCTTCCGTTGGTCGGGATCGGTTAGTTATTCGCACATCCACCAATCCGCACATCAAACAATCTACGAATCCACCAATCCACCAATCTCATGCCCCAACCACCGCTCCACATTTGTTTTCCACATTTGCCCATACTGCTTCTGATCGATAATGTTCCGCTCCAGCGCCAAATCTAACAATTTACCCGGATAAGAAGACTGTTCTTCACTGTTCATTTCTCCCAGTGGGTAGGGATCATCCAGTCCTACAAAAATCTGATCGGTTCCATTGCGTCGGATCATTAATTCCAGAGAGTCGGTATCGTGTACCAGTGTATCGAAAAATATATTGGGATGACCAACTGCTTTACGCGGGTGTATTTTTCCCTTAAATAAATCCGGTCGTCCGTCAAAACCCTGAATTCTACGGCCCAGGTTGATTTGTGCCAGTTGTCCACCGTGCGCAAAGCAAGTTCGGATATCCGGATATTTTTCCTGATACCCATTCAAGGTAAAAAAGTGGTACGCATCCGCGCACTGTGCCAGCATCCATACGAGGTGAAAACGCCAGGCCGTATTTTCCAGTTTGATAAATTTCTCTCCGTCGTAAGGATGAATTTCAATGGCGAGTTTATAGTGGTTGGCCAGTTCCAGGATCGGTTCAATTTCTTCGTCAAAAATACAACGCCACGTACCGATCGAATCCATATAATGCGTTGGTAGACAAAGTACGTGCATTCCGAGTTCTTCTACACATCTTTCAATTTCCCAGAGCGCACCCCGCGTGTACCCGCAATGGACCACAAACCCGGTCGTAAATTTATCCGGATAATCGTGTTGGACTTTGGCATTAAAATCATTTTGGAAACGCAGTACTTGTTTCATTTCCTCGAGTCGGAGACCGTTGCCGTAGAGTTGGGAGAGATTTAAAACCACCGCGTGGTCGATCCCGCTTTTTTCCATCCACTCCAGTTTTTCGTGTAAAAAGAAACTCTTATCCGTAATGGGGCGTTTCCAGTTTTTCTGCAACATAAACTCCCGTTTTTCATCAATCCAGAAAATTTCCTTTTCTTTCATAAACGAAGGAATTTGCTCGGGATAGGGGAGTAGATGAGAGTGTCCGTTGATATGCATAGGGAGCGTTGGTTTTTTTGTTATAATTTGGTTAGCGTCCCAAAGATAAGGGTAATTTAACTAATGAATATTGAATGGCCAATATCGAATATTGAATCTTGATTTTTGACCTTGGCTATTGGACGGGCAGGTGTGCAATTGAAGGTCTGATTATCAGCTAGCTATGAATTTTTAAATGTTGCAAATTTTTTTGTTAAAACGCTCTATCTATCCACTTCTTTTACCAGGCTTTGTTCTTTTTCAAAATCGTATAAAGTCAGATTTCTCAGTTCGTAATAAGCCAACCAAAAAGCGCGAAGTGCAGTCATATATTTTATCCGGGCTTCATTTTGTTCACGGATGGCGAGGTTAAGATCGGTGATTCCAATCTTTCCAATGAAGTACCTTTTCCGGGTAATCTCTTCTCGTTTTTTTGAGGCATCGTAAGCGCGTACCGCTAGTGCGACTTGTTTTCTGATCAAATCAAATTGCTTGACTCGAAGTAGTACTTCTTGTTCGAAACTGATCCGTTCCTGTTCGATATTCATGCGTTCTAATTCGCGACTTGACCGGGCAATTTCGATTCTTGATTTTGCTTTCCCCCAATCTGCAATTGGAATTTGAATGCCCAGGGAGAGTTGTTCCTGGTCGATTGGATTATTAAATGCATCTCCCAGATTTTTAGCAGTTTGGCTTAAACCAAAACGACCAAATAAATTAATGCTTCGACCGTTTGCGCCTTTTGCTTCTGCAATCGCTTGTTCTGATTGTTCTAACCTTCGTTGAAATTCAATAGTTTTACTCCTGTTTTTCCGGGCATAATCTAAAGCCAGATTAGCGTCTATTTGAAAATCAGGTATTTTATCTGGTGCTATTAAATCAAATTGAATGGGATTTCTAATTCCTAAAAAATTCCTTAATCCTTCGGTATTGGACTGCAGATTCAGGGTAGCTTCCGCCAATTCTGTATCGGCATTCATCGCTCCTAATTCAATTTGCAACAACTCTGTTTCTGCAATTCTTCCCACACTATACCTTCCTTTAGAAATCGAAAATAAAGTATCTGCGTTGACTTTGTTTCGATTAGCGGCTTCCAGATTTATTTGAGAAATAAAAACTTCAAAGAAAAAAACAGCGCCATCATAAGCAACCATTTGTATTTCTTCACTGTATTCCCGAATTGCTTCATCATAGCGTAAGGGCTCAATTTTTTTGTCCCATTTTAAACTATTAAAACCAAAAAACGGTTGATTAAAACCAACTACGATTGGTGTGGATAAATAAGAGATTGATTTGGGGTTAATATCCGTTTTAAAAATATCCAGTCGCTCCAAACTGGTACTGGCAAATACACTTCCTCCCGTCAGGGCAATATCTTGTTCCAAACTAAAGCCAATAGAATTATTCATAAATGCAGTTGGAGTAAAACTCTGTTCTCCATTCGGTAGAGTAATTTCCCGGATACTTCGATTTAGGTTTGGTAACTCTCCATTAAAATTAATTTTAGGTTTATAATTCGCTAAAAAAGATTGATTAGACCAGTAGTTCGTGGTTAATTTAGTTTTGGCAATTTGTACATCCGGTGCGTCTCCTTGTGCCATCTCGATTAATTCAGCCAGACTTAATTTTAGGGTCTTTGTTTGAGCTGAAAGGTAATGACCGGATAGACAAAGGAAAAGAAAAATATAGAAGTATTTTTTCATGAATATTTTTATTAGGAAGCTTTTTAAAAAGTAATCTCAAAAGGTATAGATTTTTTTTCGATACCGTTCTGATCGTGTAAGGAGCATGCTTGTAGTTAGGATCTGGTTAAAGACAGCGCTCGTCAACTGGCCAACCAACCCAAATAAATCAATCGCTTCTCAACGCTTTAATTGGATCTTGCAAGGCCGCTTTCCTTGCTGGAAATAAACCAAAGACCAATCCTACCGAAGCTGCTACGCCAAACGATAAAATGATGGACCAGGTCGAAACTACGGTTGGAATATCCGCCGAAGAAGCAATGGCGCTGGCCGCAGAAACGCCCAGAACTACTCCAATGATTCCACCAATCAAACTGATAAATATGGCTTCGAAAAGAAATTGTAAAATGATATCCATTCGCGTTGCACCCAAAGAACGACGAAGACCGATCTCTTTGATTCTTTCTAAAACAGAGGCCAGCATAATATTCATAATCCCAATGCCACCCACCAAAAGTGAAATGCCTGCGATGACTGCCAGGACAAAATTAAAAGTATCTTGTGTTTTTTGCTGTTGTTGTAATAGTAATTCTGGAACTTCTATTTCATAATCAATGATTCCCTGGTGCCTTCTTTTTAACATTCGTCCCAAAATATCTGCGCTGGCTTGTAAGGTATTGGATTCTTTGACCTGCAGCACCAGCCGATCTAATTGGTGATAATTTTGTTGTTGTGCATTGGCATTATTGTTTTCTTCGTCCTCCTCTTCGTCGCCGTCAGAAATATCTTCCTGACTAATAAAAGCTCTATTTTTAAAACGAAGTAAAGCGGTTGTGATGGGAATGTAAACATCAGAATTGTAGTCTCGAATTCCTAAGTTTTCCAGGCTTTCTTTACTCGCTAATCTTCTTTTTAATACACCCACGATGGTCAACCAGGTGTTTCCACATTTAATTTTTTTACCGACTGGATTTTCCTGACTAAAGAATTTAGATTGAATACTTTTACCGATGATACAGACGGGTTTTCCAAATTCCATATGTTGCTCATGAAAATTATTTCCCAAACCAATTTGTAAATTATTCAAGGCAAAAAACTGATTGGTTATCCCAACGCATTTTGCTCTTTGTAATCTTCCAGACTGAATAATGGGCGTATTTAAAATCATTTCCGGACTAAAATTTTCAATAGAAGGGATAATTTTTTTGATCGCCTGGACATCATTTAACGTCAGGCCTGGCGTCCAGGACGTTTTATTATTTTGTCCCAAATTGCCGCCACCTTGCTCATCTTCTCCGGATGGAATAATTGATTTAATCACAATATTGTTGGTGCCGATAAGTTTCATTTGCGCCAGGATAGATTGTTTTGCTCCCGTTCCAATGGCCAGCATGGCAATCACTGCTGCCACTCCGAAAATGATACCGAGTGCCGTTAAGAACGTTCTTAGCTTATTAGCAAACACGGCTTCCATGGCCAACGAAAAATTAAAGATGACTCGATTCATTTGAAGGTGTTTTGGAGGCGCTGGGTTAGGGTGTGTAATGGGGAAATAATTCGGTGTGTTTTGAGCATGATACTAATTCATAATGATAATACTTCCCCCGCCACTGTTACTGCGGTCATCAGATAGTTCTTCGTCTTTTGCCTTATTCATTTTCTCCAGCATTTGCGCCTGTCGGAGTTTCCTGGCCTCATTTATTTTATCGCGGATATCTTTTTTTATTTTTGGATCGATGGGATTAAAATCTATTTTGGAGACATCTTCCGGAGGTGCAAAATAAATTTCATCCGTATCCGTCAGACCATGTTCAATGATGATCTCATTATCATTTGAGGCGCCGGCGATTACTTCTTGTTTGATTATTTTTCCTGCCAGATCTTTGTAAACGTATGCCAGGGTGTCGCTATATAAAGCTTCCAAAGGAATAAATACAACATTCTCATAAACAGTCGTTACAATTTCATTACTGGTCGTCATGGCAGGACGAAGGATCGAATCTGATTCGTTGACTTGTACCGTTACTTCAAAAACTTTGGAGTCGTAATTTTTTAAAGTCTCTCCGATATTGGCTACTTTAATTACCTCTCCAGTGTATTCATTATCCGGGAAAGCATCTACTTTTAATTTAACCGCTTGTCCTTTTTTAACCTTACTAATATCTACTTCATTTACGAAAGTCTTGGAGACCATATCACTCAGATCCGGTAATTCAGCCACCACTGGATTCCAGGTGCTGATCTGGGATCCTGGTCCTACCTTTCCATTCCAGCTACGCGTGTAGATGACCATCCCGTCTTTAGGAGCCATGATCTTAAAATTGGCCGCGAGTTTGGAGTACCGATCTATCTGGATTTGCTCTTTTTTCAGGGAGGCAATGATTTCAGAAATAACCGCCGCAGATTTTTCCTGCGTTAGCGAATATTTATTGAGTAATTGATTATAGTCTCTTTCCGTTCTTTGGAGATCAATCTCTGCCTGTTGAATGACCATTTGTGGTTCGTACTTACTTTGCTCGACCTGGAGTTTTTTTTCTTCTTTTGAAAATTTCAGGTTAATCAAATCATCCCGGATGCCGCGAAGTTCTATAATTGTATCAATCTTTGCTTGTTCTAATTGTGTTTCGATTTTATCAACCTCCGTTTGTGCTTCTTTTATTTTTCCATCCAATTCTGTCTTATCCAACGTTGCTACATAATCTCCTTCCTGAACGACGGTTCCTTCCGGGACCATGTCCGTAATATTGGTTTGATAAATCCGGGCTGATCGCATCCCCTGGGGTCCTTGAATTTTGACTGATCGCTTCGCTTTAAGTTCTCCGGTCGCCGTTACTCTGACCACAAATTCGCCTTTTTGAACGGTGGTTTTAAGATTGATTTCTTCCGGAGAACTAATAGAAGGATTGTAAAAAAAATAGCCTGCTACGGCTAATGCTATAACCAGGATAGGAAGTAAGAATTTTAAACGGGGCATGGAGGGGTGTTTTAGTTTTAGGTTGCTTCTTTTATACAAAAAATGAAAGTATACAATTTCAGGTCGATCCTTTATTCTTAACTGTTAATTAACGTCTTGTTAACAATCATAACGGAATATTTTGAAATAGATACAGATTCGGATTCCTTATGAATTTAGAAGATTTGCTCTGAATTGAATGTTAAAGCTTTAGTAGTTTAAATATGCTGGTCTTCCAAATATATGATATTGATAAGAGAATGACGAGTTTTCCGGGACTATCCAAATAAGTGTGTCATTTTGCATCTCGCACCTTGTATTCCTAAAGGAAAGCTTTCGCGCTGACACACTTTAGGGAACAGTCCCAGTTTTCCAGCCAACCGGCTCACTAACAAACCAGCTATTCAAAAGCCATTTTGTCACCCAAATTTACATTCTGTCAGCCAATTCTGACCGGTTTTCGCCCTTTTGTCACCTAAAAACCCTTTTTGGCCCGGTGGCACAACGATTGATATTAAATAGGCGTTGAGGATCAACAAAAGAATAGTTTACCTGTTTTTTAATTGAACCTATTAAAATAAAATATCACAAATTCGAACCGGAAGGATCGAAATAAAAACACTAACAATGGGCAAAATAATTGGAATTGATTTAGGAACCACCAACTCTTGTGTGGCCGTAATGGAAGGAAACGAACCCGTCGTTATCCCTAACGAGGAAGGACGACGAACGACCCCCTCCGTTGTTGCCTTCATGGACAATGGTGAACGTAAAATCGGTGATCCGGCAAAACGTCAGGCAATCACCAATCCGACACGTACCATCTCATCAATCAAAAGATTTATGGGTAATCGCTTCGATGAAGTAGGCGGTGAACTGGCCAACGTGCCTTATAAGGTAGTAAAAGGAAACAACAATACCACTAAGGTGGAAATTGACGGACGTTCTTATACACCACAGGAATTATCGGCCATGATTCTTCAGAAAATGAAGAAGACGGCAGAAGACTTTTTGGGTCAGGAAGTAACCGAAGCGGTTGTTACCGTTCCTGCTTACTTTAATGATTCACAGCGTCAGGCGACCAAAGAAGCGGGTGAAATCGCCGGTCTTACCGTACGACGAATCATCAACGAGCCAACTGCTGCTGCCTTAGCGTACGGTTTGGACAAGCGTGACAAAGATGCGACCATCGCCGTATACGATTTAGGTGGAGGTACATTTGATATCTCTATCCTGGAATTGGGTGACGGAATCTTCGAAGTAAAATCTACCAACGGTGATACCCACCTGGGGGGAGACGACTTTGATCGCGTAATTATCAGTTTCTTAGCGGATACTTTTAAAGATCAGGAAAATATTGACTTGCGCAAAGATCCGATGGCGCTACAACGTTTAAAGGACGCTGCGGAAAAAGCAAAGATTGAGTTGTCTTCTTCTAACGAGACGGAAATCAACTTACCATACATCACCGCAGTAGACGGCGTACCTAAGCACCTCGTGGTTAAGATGACCCGTGCGAAATTTGAGCAGTTAGCCGATAAATTAGTACAGCGTACCTTGGATCCTTGTGCAAAAGCATTGAAAGATGCCGGATTAAGCAAAGGCGATATTGACGAAATCATCCTCGTAGGTGGTTCAACCCGTATCCCACGGATTCAGCAAGCCGTAGAAGAGTTTTTTGGCAAGAAGCCGAATAAGAGTGTAAACCCGGATGAAGTAGTTGCCGTAGGAGCATCTATTCAGGGAGGTGTTTTAAGTGGAGATGTAAAGGACGTATTGTTACTCGACGTAACGCCGCTTTCTTTGGGTATCGAAACGATGAATGGCATCTACGATGTGGTGATCGAATCTAATACTACCATTCCGGCTAAGAAATCAAAAGTATATTCTACCGCTTCGGACAATCAGCCATCCGTGGAAATCCACATCCTGCAAGGAGAGCGATCCATGGCGAAAGACAACCGTACCGTTGGACGATTTATCCTCGGAGATATTCCTCCAGCGCCAAGAGGAACGCCTCAGATCGAAGTTTCTTTCGATATGAACGCCGATGGTATTCTGGAAGTAACCGCTTCTGACAAAGGAACCGGAAAAGTACAGTCGATCAAGATCGAAGCATCTACCGGATTGTCCAAGGAAGAAATCGCGAAGATGAAAGCCGAAGCAGAAGCCAACGCCGACGCCGATAAAGCCGCGAAGGAAAAAGTAGAAAAACTCAACGCCGCCGACACACTCGCTTTCCAGACGGAAAAACAGCTGAAGGAATTCGGAGAGAAGATTCCCGCCGACAAAAAGGAGCCCATCGAAACTGCTTTGGCAGAATTGAAAGAAGCCCAGAAGACGGAAGACGTCGCACAGATCGAAGCCGCGACCGAAAAGCTAAATATGGCCTGGGCAGCAGCCAGCCAGGAAATTTACGCAGCACAGCAGGAGGCCCAAGGCGGCGCCGGCGCCGGTGCGGAAGATATCCCAACTGATCAGGCGAACGCAGGTGACGCAGGTGCAGGAACAGGCGCGGAAGATGTAACGGATGTGGAGTTTGAGGAAGTGGACGACGCGAAGTAAATTTTTGTAACCCGACTGTTAGAGTCGGGTGTGTATTAGATATAAAAAAGTCGGTTCCCGGGAGGGGGCTGGCTTTTTTTTTGGGAGGTGGTGGGGGAATTGAATTTTTTTACCTCGTTCGTTTACACGTCATGTGTAGAAACGAAAACTTAGACCAACGTTCCTGCTAATACAAATCAAGTGCTCAGCTTTTCGTCTCTACAGCCAGAGCTGTAAACTAACGGCTCGGCTTTTGGCTGCTCATAGGCGGATCTAAACGAGCAACGAACACGACGATTCCCATTCGTTTACTAAACTTTATCGACCATCTTTGAGCTTACCGACCACCATACTCTAGTTTGGTAAACGTAACACGCAGAACTTAATGCCCCGACGTTACCCGTTATGACAACACACCCATCGTATCACCAGCTCAACCATTAATAAAAGCAAACAAAAATAAAGGTGTTTGTTTACAGCTCCAGCTGTAGAAACAGCTCTACAAGCAAAAAAGAGCTTTAAAAAACACTTAGAATAAGAAGGCTGTTGTATAGATGGTTTGTGTTTTTTGTATCTACAAATTAGATGTAGAGGAACGTCGTATCTACAAATGTAGATGTAAACTAACAGTTTGGTGTTTATTAATGAGAATAGTATTAGTAATCAACTGAGAAGTTTTAAATAAAATTTCTTAAATTAAGGCGAATCTTATTTTAAAATAAAGCTAACCTTTAGTTATGCGTTACAAAATCTTAGACCAAAAAGGATTAAACTTTATAACAATAACCGTAGTCGACTGGGTTGATCTATTTACTAGAAAAGCGATCTGTGAGATTGTATTAGATAGCCTAACCTATTGTAGAAATGAAAAAGGCTTAAAAATATTTGGTTATGTAGTCATGTCTAATCATTTACACCTTATTCTAAGAGCTAGTAGAGAAGCGGATTTATCATCAATAATTCGAGATTTTAAATCGTATACTGCCAGACAAATAATTCGATTTTTAGAAAGTAGAGAAAGCAAGGAAAGTAGAAAAGAATGGTTACTTAATCAATTCCGGAATGCTGCGATTGTGGATGGAAAAAACAGTAAGTATAAGATTTGGAAAAATGGTAATCATCCAATTGAGTTGTATACTCCTAAGGTGATTCGACGATATCTTAATTATATTCATAGAAATCCAGTAGTAGCAGGAATTGTTGAATTACCAGAACATTACTTGAATAGTAGTGCCTCAAATTATCGTAAGTCACATTTACCGGAAGAACAAAAAAATTGTAAAATTGAGATAGATTTGTTGGATGGAATCTGGAACGATGAAGGATTCGTATTCCTTGGAAGGTAAGCGGTATTTTCCTAACTACTATTTTTTCTGATCAAATAATTGACCCCAATTCCATAAAATTTTTCTTTCTTCTGATAGTCTTGAAACGACTGTTCGTATCCTGCTCTAAAATTGAGGTTCCATTTTTCGGTTATCTGATAAGCCAGCACCGGACTAATGGCGTAGCCAAAATAATCAACACCCGACTCATTGGTCGCCACGGAGTAACTACCAATCGCCTCAACGGAAAGACTAAATCTATTCATTCGAAATACCTGATGGCGGACGCCTATTCCAAAATTCAGAATCTTTAAACTTACCAGGGTAGTCGGACTGGCCGCTTTGTCACAAACATCGCAGACACATAGGGTCTGCTCGTTGTATTTTGAAAATCCCAGCTCTCCGATCAAATATGTTTTAGCAAAGATTTGCTTACCGTATCTGAATTTGATAGCATAATTTGATTCGGTAGCAGCAGGGATCAACCGCAACTCCTCGAATTTTTCAAATGGATTATTTAATTCAGTTTGATATTTTGAATTGGCGAGAAAGGAGCTTTCAATAAATCGGCTTGTTCTCCCTTCTACTTCTATAAAATCTGCGTTGCCCGTATGTTGTCCATTGCAAAAATTAATCAACAAACAACTTACTGCCAGTATAATAATTAATTTTTTCATGACTTATTTTTATAAGAATGATGACGAACTTTTACGGGAGGCCTAAATAAATCTAGTTTTAGATAAGGAATTCAGATGAAAAATTTTTTCTTTCTGCTTCTCCTTTAATTAAAGACGGACTTAAACTGGAATTGGTTGGGTCTGTCGGTGAGCGCAACCAGCGGAGACTGTTTTAAATGAAACCGGGCGCCTACAAAAACAGCGAAAAGCCAAGCCCGAACTGCCCCGTTGTGACAACACTTCCCTCGTTCGTTTCTACACGGCACGTGTAGAAACGAAAACTTAGACAAACTTAGCTCCTGATAGCAAATCAAGTACTCGACTTTTCGTATCTACAGCTAGAGGCTTGCCCCTGCCACTTAAACAAACATGCTTAGTACTTATTTTTTTGATTTCTTAAGTTTGAAATTGTAAATCAAATTTGCGGAAAAAGAGTGGTTTTTTGGAGCGTATCTAGAAAAAAAAGAGCCCGTAGAAGTGATATTGCTTATCCCCGGTGAACTTTTAAGCATGATAGAAAGGTCACTATCTTCATTTTTAATGATTTTATAACCAATTCCGAAAGTAGTTTGTAAATTAAAATTTCTTAAATTACTACTTATGTCATTTTGATAAGCAGAGAATTCAATATTATCTAACTTGGTATTGAAATTATAGACAACATTAATTCCTAATTGCACCATTAATCTTTTTGACTTGAGCAGATGAAAATTAACTGCTAAGGGGACTGCTAAGTTATCAAATTTATCGACTACTTTAACTTCCTCAACGGGATCTAGCCCAAACCAAATTTTTCTTTTGTAGCCCTGTCGTAAATAATGTAATCCTGTTGTCAAAGAGATACTTTCGGAGATTTGATAATTAAGATTTAAACCGATATTAAAAGAATTTCGTCTACTCTTTAAGGATGAAAAAAAAGAGTTGTATGGTTGAGAAGAGATCAGTCCAGCCTCTACCCCAAAACTTAATTTCTGAGCAAATGAAGTTGAAGAAAATAAAAATAGAAATGAGAAAATAAAAATGAGATGCTTCATGGGATTTAAGTTTTTTTATTGAAAAAATTACCTTCTTTATTGGTAAGACGGGATGTTTTTCGAATAGGTTGGGTCATTTTATAACAAATAAAATTTTATTTATTAAGACAGTTTTATTAGCGTTCTTGATTGTCAAATTTTTATACGCCTGCGCGTCATTGTTTCAGCACAATTTGCGGTGTTCGTTTACACCTGCCTACCGTTTTAGGTAGGTATAGAAACGAAAACTTAAACATTCTTCCCTTCTGATGAACATACAAAGTCCTACGTTTTTCGTATCTACCGATAGTTTGGAAATTTTGTATTTTTATGACTCATTAGTTTTTGTGGTTTAAAATTATTCTTAATCCGAGAGACTAGACTCCAAGAATACCGTGTATCTATAATAGAGAGTAGTGTGTATTGAATTTTTGGATATTTTGTTTAAGTCCAAAAATGAATGGAGAGATGGAGTAGGGGAATTATTTTTCGATGGAAAATAAAACAAGTCATCAACCCACTCAGGACCAATGACTCGTTTTTAAAGATCAAGGAAATCTGTTATTTTTAATAAAAAAGTCTAAGACGCTAGTCGAGTAAGCACGTTAGATTTTCTGCGTTTTGCGCGACCATACACTTTCAACAACTTACTCAAACAATACAGCCGTTCCGAATAAACTCGGATCCAGGAAAGAAAAATCACTATCCGACCACCATTTTAAAATCTGTTGACGTACATTATCGTCATTGTCATTAACTTGGAATTCTACGCCGAAAAGGGTTCCTGCTTCCGCTGAAAAATCAGGAAAAGCGGAGAATGGAATTCTGGTTTCCACGCTGTAGCCATCTTCTGTCAGGATAATGGCAGATTCAAAAGTGGAGGTATTGATAATTCCCCAGGCTCCCTGTGCTTGTGTTTCTCCAGGGATATACCTGAAAAAATCAGTATTGTTTCCGTAGGCAGCAGGTGGAAAACTTGGAACATTATAGTCCGCCGGGGTCTTGCTGTTATTTCCGTCAAGGTAGATTTCGAATCCATCTTTCTCGAATATATTTGAAGCGGACGTATTGATTTCGTCGTCCGAAATACTAGCAAAAACGTAGAGATTTTCGTCATCCCACAACATTTTGAAATAGCTCGACAAGTCAGATTTGTTATCGAGTTCAAAACCCAAATCAATTTCCAACCGCATTTTACGTTTTGGTGCTCGTTTCCAGTCCTTTTCCTGGCCATCTATCGTGATGGCCTTCCGTGTTTTAAAAACCTTGATCGGCTTGGTGGATTGATTGTTTCTGGTAGTGGCAGAAAGGTCTGAATCCTGAACCTCTGAATATGCTTCTTGCGAATGGTTGAGTGAGCTATCCTGATGGCACGAAGACAAGAGCAGGCAGGAGAATAAAGGGATAAGGAATAAATACTTCATTTTCATTGGTTTAAAAAAATTATAAAAAATATATATTACAATCGACCTGATTTAATCTAGAGTAATAAGCGTGTAATATACTGATTTTTTAGTAATTTTTGTAATGATACCATAATCGTTTATTTCACAAACATACTTTACAAAGTGTGATTAACAGAAATCCCGGCTGTGGCAGCTTAACCCGTGCTTTCTCCCCGCTGTCACACCGCAAGCCAAAAAAAACAGTAAAAGCTTTGTAATTATACCAAAGTAATTCTAACTTTGATGACCTTAAAACAGGCTTTTGCTTTCTTTCTCTGCACCGGAAAATCTGGCAACCAACCTAATCTGCCAATCTTTATAGCCCTTTTAAAAAAAACAAATGAAAAAAATATCCCTCCTGCTGATCTGTTTTATAGTGAGCCATTTTTCTTTTGCTCAATCCAATCCGGAGTCGACCATCCAGCAAATCATCATCAAATTTAAAGAAGACAAAAAGCCTGAAACGGTGGTATTGCCAGCGCAGGGATTTGAGGATCCAGTCCTTCATTTATTGAATAAAGATAACGGGATTCAATCCATCCGGCTGACCGGAAATAAAAAAAATGCCGATACTTACGTGCTGGTACTAAATACGAATAAATCGCTGAAAGACTTAGTTGCGTTATACCAAAACACCGGATTGTTTGATTACGTAGAGCCCGATTTTCTGGGGGAAGGTCACGGCTTTGAAACGATACCTGACGATACAGAGTTTGGTCAACAATGGTCTCATTTAAATGACGGATCGTTTGCTTTATCGAATGCAACGGTAGATGCCGATATAGATTCAGAACTCGCCTGGGACATCACCGTAGGAGACCCGAATTTAGTAGTTGCGATCTTGGATTCCGGGACAAAATTAGACCATCCGGAGCTGGCTGCACGAATCTGGAACAATCCCAACGAAGCGAATAATGGGGTAGACAGTGATCTGAATACATTCGTAGATGATGTCAACGGCTGGGATTTTGCCAACGATGATAATGATCCGACCGATGATCACGGACATGGTACCAACGTAACGGGCATTGCTCTGGCTGCGGGAGATAATGGGCTGGGATATGCCGGAATGAACTGGAATTCTAAAATCATGGTCTGTAAAATATTGGATGAAGACAATGTCGGATTTTATAGTTGGTGGGCAGATGCAATATATTATGCGGTGGATAACGGAGCCTCGGTTATTAATTTATCTGCGGGAGGCAATAGTGCTTCTTTTCTTTTGGAAAATGCAGTTAACTATGCATATTCAAATAATGTACCCGTGGTTGTTTCAACTGGAAATGGAAATACTTCTATCCAGTATCCCGCCAGGTACCATAATGCCTTTGCGATTGGATCTACCAACTCAGATGATACCCGAAGTGTACCGTTTTTCTGGAATTCGAACACGGGGAGTAATTATGGTCCTGAGTTAGATTTTGTGGCCCCGGGAAATTATATTTATGGATTGAGGTATAATTCAAACACCAACTATAATTCCTACTGGGGAGGAACCTCACAAGCGGCACCGTTGGTTTCTGGTTTGTTGTCGCTGCTGCTGTCGGTAGATCCGACTTTATCGGTCGATGAGATGAGAACCATTCTGGAAGAAACCTCCGAAGATCAAGTAGGGAGTTTCGAAGATACCGAAGGTTGGGATCCATTTTATGGGCATGGAAGAATCAACGCTTTTCAAGCTTTGTCAAGCGTCGCAATGGCGGTTAGTACCACGGAGGAAGTGACGCAAAATACCTTGATTTATCCAAACCCTATCGCCACCGGAGCGCCGTTAGAAATTTCAAATCTAGTGGCTGGAAAATATACGGTCACTATTTATAACGTAGGAGGTCAGCAGATTTATAAAGAAATAATCGCGACCGATCATTCGTCCATAACCCTGATCGTCCCTAAATTAGCTACGGGTACTTACCTTTTTAAAATAGCGGATAAGTCTGGTAATAAAATAGCATTGGAAAAAATAGTAGTTGAGTAGTCCAAAGCCGAGCGCTTATTAAGACGCCTCGTGTAGATACAAAAAACCTGGCAATTTTAAGGCGACAACCTGCTTTAATCAACATCCCCCAACTGTTGCAACCCAACGTGCAAGCTAGTCTATCCTAAGCAGTCTACCTGCCGAAAACAAAACAAGTCATCAATCCACTCAGGACCAATGACTCATCTTTAAATATTAATAAATTTATTGCACAGGGTATTTAGTCTAAAAGAAATCCAGATGCTTTATAGAGGATGAGCACCTAAAAAAGATTAATTAACCAATTATTTATTCCACCACCACCATTTTCTCAATCAAATCACCTCCTTTAATCGCATCAATGACCTCCAGTCCGTCCGTTACCCGACCAAAGCAAGTATGATTCCCATCCAGGTGTGCTGTATTATCCCGGCTGTGACAAACGAAAAATTGAGATCCGCCGGTATTTCTACCCGCGTGTGCCATTGATAAAACGCCACGGTCATGGTATTGATTCTCTCCATCCACTTCGCAATCAATTTGGTAACCAGGTCCACCCGCGCCAGTACCATTCGGACAGCCTCCCTGAATCACAAAATTAGGAATCACCCGGTGAAAAGTCAGCCCGTCGTAAAAACCTTTGTTGATTAAATCCACAAAATTTTTAACGGTCTTAGGCGCATCTTTCTCGAAAAGTTCCACCTTCATAACTCCTTTGGAAGTATGTATTTCTGCATTCATGTTAATATGTTTTTTTAATTTTTAAAATTGGGCGCGAAAGTAGGATTTTTTTTTGATTTTAGGAACTTATGAAGGTGTTTTTAATCGATGTTTAGAATTTCCCGTACCCTTGGGTCGGGGTAGTTCACTTAAGCAAAAATTACTAGCTGGAATGGGTAATTTATACGCGGAGAAAATGAATTATCAAATTAGAATTTCCCCTCCATCTGGGAGTAACGTTGACGAGTCATTCCCATTCTAATTCTAATTCTAATTCTAATTCAAGATCCGCTCCTTAACCAATTCACCAGTCAAAATACGCTCCCCATAAATATCCGCATATTTGACCGAAGGCCATAATTTTGACTCATCCGCAAAAATATACAAGTTTTTCAACACGCAGGATTGTCCATTAATGGTCATCAGCGGAATCCATTGTCCATCCTTGAAAGTGAGTTGAATTTCTCGTTCATTGTAGGCTTTTAATTTGATGGAGTAGTAACCGTCCTTTTTACGAGCCCGATATCCGTAAGCAAAATGAAGCTCCAGCCAGGACAGTTCATCCTTTAATCCATCATGATTCTGAAACTTGCGCCAATAGACATTGATTGGATTTTTAGTGTCTAGACTACCATCTGTATTGAAGTTAAGATCGTAAACAATGGTATTCTTATTTCGGTTTCTTTGAATAAAAAACAACAGTTCCTCAGTTTGTTCGACGCGAGGAAAATCATCCGGTAATTCAGGTCTGGTTTCCCAGCCTTCTTGCGCTATTAATAAGCATTGAGGAAGTATTAAAAAAAATATAAGATAGAAACGAAACATAGGTGTCAGTTTATAATTTGATTTAAGTTTGTTTTCTCTTATTCGCCCGTTGAGCTTAAAGCCAGTTTTGAGATCGTCCAATGGTAGCACTATTGCTCTTCCCTTGCCGCTAAATTAAAATGTAAATTTACTTATTCCTTTTATAGGAACTCAATTATCTTTTGCTTCTTTAAAACGAAAGACATATGAAAGGCCTGTTAATTCTCCTGTTTTCCATTTTCTAATACAAAAACTTGATAATAAGAATTGTGACTGAACCTACAAAACCCCGTCATAAAACGAATAAATAAATAAATAAATATTTTTATGAAAAAGACACTAATCATCCTTACCTTCCTTACTTTAGCGCTTTTTTCCTGTGGAGATAGTACCCAGGAAAAAAACGACGCAGTCACCCTGGAACCCGAGCAGGTTCTTGAAATAGAAAAAGAAAATACTGAAATCGAAACGCTTGAACTGGAAATCAACCAGGACCTGGAGGAACTAGATACCTTACTAAACGAATTAGATAATATTTAAATAACTTCTTAATCTGAAAAATGATAAATATGAAATTTTCAAAAATAATCATCTTAAATATTTTTGTACTTCTGTTGGTTTTTACTGGCACTAGTACCTCCTTATCTGCTCAAAATAATGGCAAGGCTAAAAAGGAGAAAATGAAGAAAAATGGCAAGGGTAAAGCCGATGAAATGAGAAACAACGGCCAAGCCAAAGCCAAAGCCAATGAAATGAAGAATAATGTCGAAGCCGAAGCAGCTGAAATAGAAGAAAATGTCAAGGATAAAGCTCAAAAAATAAAAAGCAATGGCAAGGATAAAGCGGAGAAAATGAAAGGTAATGGTAAAGACAAGGCGGAGAAAATGAAAAACAAAAGTGATGATTATGACGACGATGACGATATGGATGAGGATAAAGCGGAAAAAATGAAAGGCAACGGTAAGGACAAAGCCGAAAAAGGCAAAAACAAAGCGGAGAAAATGAAAAATAAAAGCGATAAGGACGACGATGATATAGAGGAAGATGGCGAAGCAAAAAAAGAGGGCAACGCTTACGGCAAAAATAAAGAAGGTTTATCCGGAAAGGAATTCGGACAATCAAGAGCCCTCGCCGCTAAGTCTACGAACGAAGCTAGAAAAGCTAAATTAAAAGAAACCGCAAACGAGGGATCTGATAAAGTGAAAGAAGCAAAAGTGAAAGTGAAAGAAGCAAAAGATAAGGTGATTAAAGAAAAGGAAAATGGTGAAATATCCAGTAAAGAATACGAAGAGAAAATAATTAAAATAGAAAAAACAGAAGCGAAAATCGCTGAGATTGAAGAAAAATTAAACAAGACAAAAACTAAGCAATAATCGAGTAATGCGCCCCGACTGGCATCCCGGTCGGGGCGATTCTCCGTAGCTTGTCCAAAAAATTGTGTTATCGAGAAATCCCTTACATTATAAGTTATTTTTTAAAATTTTAATCAGTGGTTTGGGTAATGATTTCAGACCTGCCGCACCTCGAGATGGAAGATCACATTATGTTAGCAGAGATACTTAATCCCTAATTCGCCTTCTGAAATATTCTTGCGCTACCTATTTCCAATTGCACAAAAAATACCAGCAATACCAGGATGATCGAAGTATAAGTTATAATGGCATGTTCAACCGACCGAACACCACCCGGCAGACTAAAAAGTATGGCAAGCACTAAAATCAATATGCCCGAGGCGATAAAAGCTTTCATGCCTTTTGCCTTGTAACGAGCAATTTGAATTTTTGAATTTTCTTCTGCTTGAATTTTCTTCAAAATAATTCGCTCCAGGTCAATCGGCGCATTCATCTGATCTATATTTCCCAGGACTTCTTTTAAGAGATCTTTACTTTCCATTTAAATAAGGTTTTGTAATTTTTTCGGCCTTTAACATTCTATAAAAATTTGTTCTTCCCCGGTGTAACAGGACTTTTACGTTTGCCTTGGTAAAAGTAGTTATTGCCTCAATCTCTCTGATGTTTTGGTCATCCATATAAAAGAGTTGTAAGACCAACGCTTCTTTGGCTGGTATTTTTTCAAATACCTTTTTTATCAACTCCTTTAAATCCTGCTTCTCCAATTGACCGATGGCGTGGTTGAATGCGGTTTTTTCCTCTTCGGTAATCGAATAGACTTCGGCTTTCCGTTTTTCCCGTTTAATTAATTGTAAGGCCGTATTGACGACGATGCGGTAAAACCAGGTGGAAAATTTTGCGTCCTTTCGAAAGCTGCCCAGCGAAGCATAGGCCGTAATAAAGCTTTCTTGTACTACATCCTTTGCATCATCCTCGCGTTTTACAATGGAGATCGCCACGCCAAAAGCTTTGTTCTGGTACGTTTTGATGAAATAACTAAAAGCATTGATGTCTCCTTTTAAAACCTCATTTATGTAATGGGCATCCATGTAGGGCTATTTGTTTTTTTGTAATCGCTTTGCCCAAAAAAAAGAGGTGATCAGACTGGCACCACCAAACAAGAGCATAAAAGCCGGATAAAATACCACTTCGTCGATGCTAAAAGTTTTTTCCAGCAGGTAAGCCAAAAGTAAACCGGAGGCAATTCCGATCATTAACATGCCCAGTTTTAATTCCAGGTAGCGGCCGTTAGCGGGTGCGTCGGTATCCATCCCTTTTTCAATTTTAGCCATCCGCTCTAAATGCGAAGCGGTAATAAATGTGTAAATCGTGTACCCGGCGGAGACCACTAATGCTAATAATACAACACCGGGTCCGAAAATAAAATGCTCCATTTTTTTATGTTTTAATTTGTGTTTTAGAATTACAGCTATATGATTACTGACAACTTGGTAAGGTTACAGGTTTTACAATGTAATTTTTAATTTTACTTTATTAAACTGATTTTTATGGTGTTAAAAATGTTAGCTGTGGCTTGTAACTGAGATAAAATCGGTTAAACTTTTAATTCGCATATAACGTTATTTAGCGTGGATAGGAATGCTTTTTGGTAATTATTGCTGGGATGAAAGTAGCGTTGGTTTTAATTTCAAAAATAAAAAACGGGATATAATCATAGACAAAGTACGATCTTCCTATCGGTACGCACTGTACTGGTCATATATTTAATCATCAACTATAAAAAATGTTAAGAGAAAAAATTAAAATTCTACTATGCTTACTATTGAGCTGTTCAGTAGTCGTAACAGGTCAAGACCTTCAATTTACAGATATGGAAAATCTTCCTGAAACCAGAAGTGCTTTAACTTCCGCAAATAATGGAGAAGATATTTTTGTCGTAAATGGCTTTGGCTTTAACGAACTATATACCGATGAGGTATTTCAGTATAAGGTTTCCCTGAATTCGTGGTCCATCCTGACCTCTTCCACGATACCTAAACGATTTGCTTCCTCGGAAATAGTTGGGGATTACTTATACGTTTTTAATGGGTTAACGGAATCCGGTACGCTCAATAGGGTAGTTGAAAAAATAAACCTGACAAATGGTGAAATTCAATTTTTGTCCGATAATCCTCAGCCTGTTCAATCCGGAGGAGTGGCAGTATGGGACCATAAAATTTATTCCTTTGGTGGATCTTTAGAGGACAATGGATATTCAAATAAATTATATCAATTTGATCCACAGAATGATGTATGGACGGAGCTGGCCGAAATTCCATTTGCCGGCGAAACCAAAGGAGAAATAGTGAACGGAAAACTTTACATCATTGGCGGATTTAACGGAATGGTGTCAAACAGCATTGATGTTTATAACTTATCTACGGGCATCTGGGAATCTAACGTGGTAATGCCTGTTGGTATTTCCGCCCATGCAACCACTTCAATTGGGCGCAAAATATACTTGGTAGGAGATTTTGTCAATCTTACCTCCATAGCCTGTTTTGATACATTCGATCACAGTTTTCAATTCTTGACTAATAATTTAAATCCAAGAAGACATTGTGCGGCAGAGGCAATTGGGGGTAGTCTTTTTGCCATCGGAGGCAATACCACTTCCAGCATACAAAGTTCAATTGCCAGCGTTCAAAAAGGAGACATCATAACCGCAATCAGTGAGATTACTAATTTGGAAGTATTTAAAGTGCATCCAAATCCAGCTGGCAGTTTTCTAAATTTGAATACGCATTTTGAAAGATTAAAAATCTACGATATGCAAGGAAGAGAAATACAAAACTTTACCAACGTAATTGATATTAACGTATCTAAATTGAAAGGAGGTATGTATTTACTAAAAGGCGTAATCGGCGAAAAGTTGTACCACGCAAAATTTATTAAAATATAGCAAAAGCAGATGGTGTTAAACCCAAAAATATAACAGTAGTCATCCCGAATTATTTATTTAGAAGTGATCAGCCAGTTGGCTTGTTCGCCGGTTGGCCAGTAGAGGCTGTCTCATTATATTTGAAAAAGAATAAGACAGCTTCTAACTGGCTAAAAGCCAATTGGCTAACCAGCGAAAAATCTGGTTTCAAGGGCAAATCACCATTTTAAATTTTAATCATGAAATTCGGGATGACGCCTGTTCAATCTTTCAAAAATCCAGCCCTCAAAACGGACCTCTGCGAACCACCTCGTACGCTACAACACCTCTATAATCCACGATGGCTTTATAATATATTCCATCAAAAAAATAATACACACGGCCGTCAATTTCAAAAATTTCATACCCGTCCGGTAGATAATCCACGATGGCGCCAATCGGTGCATCCACTACTTCATAATACCCATCTCGTCTAGGCGTATAGTACGTCCCATAATGGTAGTAATAATCGCGTCCATAAATAACAAACCGAAAAGGATTAGGAGGAAGAATCCGGATCTGAATCCCAATCGGCGCTCGAGCTACGATGTAAGCACCATTGTAAGGTTGATAGAAAATACCTCCATTGTACCAATAGTTGGCATTCCGGAATCTAATATTGGAGGCGGTTCGAGGAAAATTATTTACCCGTGTTCCCCGAGCTGGAAAATTACGGAACTGGTTACCGCGCGCGTTGAATCTGGCGGTCGCCGTTCGGTTGTTGGCAACCCTGGAGTTGTTTCCTCTGGCGGTCGCCGTTCGGTTGTTGGCAACCCTGGAGTTATTTCCTCTGGTGTTCGCCGTTCGGTTGTTGGCAACCCTGGAGTTATTTCCTCTGGTGTTCGCCGTTCGGTTGTTGGCAACCCTGGAGTTGTTCCCTCTGGCGGTCGCCGTCCGGTTGTTGCTGGATCTGGTATTAGTACGGTTGGATGTGGTCGCCCTGGAATTGCTTGTCCTGGAGTTGCCGGTGCGAGGATTATTAGATCGGTTGCTATTGGATCTGGTATTGCTGGCGACAGCCTCATCAGACCTTGAGCTTCGTTCCACAGTTCCCCTTTTTTGTGCAAAGATTTCTGAAGGTAAAAGCATCGTTAAGCATAAACCGGCGAGTAAGATTTTTAAAATTCCTTTTAATTTACTTTTGTTATTTTCCATGATGATTTTTTTTAGTGAAAAAAAATTAAAATAATTTTGTTGTCTCATTAGAACACCAGTTAGACAACATTTAGTTTTATTTTCCTTCTTAAGGAAAGGTTAAGGATTCAGACTGAAAAGTTAAAAACAACTTTTATTTTATAAACACGGAAGGTTACAAGATCATGAAATTAGTAAACCACTTTACTTATCGCCCTCCTATTGTTTCGACAATCTTCGTATCTTTACCGCCGGTTTGGACTTCTTAGTCCAGATACGTCTTACCTTAAAACAATACTGAAATGCGTATTCTTTCTTTTCTATCTCTAATCCTGTTTTGTTTAACTAACGGGTTCTCACAAGATATTAAAATCAACAAACCATTTTACCCGGATGCTGCTATCCTCGATCTCAAAATCGATGTCGTCTACCTCGCTTCCGACTACCTCGAAGGTCGTCAGACGGGCAAACCCGGAGAAGCCCTGGCTGCCGAATACATCATCCACCGCTTTAAAGAATTAGGTTGGACCGCCAAAGGAACCGACGGTTCTTTCCTCCAGCCCTTCCCATTTAAAACCATCACCAATCCCCACGCCAATCCCGACGATGCCCCTATTGCCGGTACCGGACACAACGTCGTCGCTTACCTTGATAATGGCGCAGAAAATACCGTCGTAGTCGGGGGGCATTACGATCATTTGGGGTGGGGCGAAACGGGCGGATCTCTGCATGCGCACGAAAAGGCCATTCACAACGGAGCGGATGACAATGCCAGTGGAATCGCGGCCATGTTGCGGATGGCCGAAATATTGAAAGATCGCAAAGTAGGAACCAACAATAATTATTTATTTATCGCTTTTTCGGGAGAAGAAATGGGCCTCTTCGGCTCTAAATATTTTGTCAATAACCCTACCGTGCCTTTAGCGTCCATTAACTATATGCTCAACATGGACATGGTCGGTCGCCTCAACGAGGAGCGCGTCCTGGCCGTAAATGCCGTCGGTACCTCTCCCGTCTGGAACGAAGTGTTACCAACCATTAAAAAAGGTCGCTTAAAAATAAAAACTACCGACTCGGGCATTGGACCTTCCGATCATACTTCTTTCTATTTGAAAGATATTCCTGTTCTACACTTTTTTACCGGACAGCACCGACAATACCACAAACCGGAAGACGACGTCCCTCTGATTAATTTTCCGGGTATCTATGATGTCTCCGAATATCTCCTGGCCATCATTGAAAAACTGGATAATAAAGGTAAAGTCGAATTCACAAAAACCAAACAGCGTGAGGAACGTTCTGCCGCCGCTTTCAAGGTTACGCTTGGCGTGATGCCCGACTATGTATACAGTGGAACAGGGATGAAAATTGATGCGGTCATCGAAGGCCGGGTAGCCCATAAAGCAGGACTCAAAGACGGGGACATTGTCATAAAAATCGGAGAAACCGACGTAAAAGATATCTACGGATATATGGAAGGACTCAGCAAATATAAGGCAGGAGATAAAGCGCCAGTTATCGTAAAACGTGGCAAGAAAGAGGTCGAAGTAGAAGTAGTATTTTGATATAAAAAAATCGAAAGAAATTTACGATAAAAGATAACACGATAAATTCTCTGCGCCTTGGAGCCTCTTCAAGATAAAATACTTATTTTATCAACTGACAACTTATTTTGAGAAGATATTATTATATACCTTCAACGATTTTCAACGATGAGCCTGCTCTAAAAACTAAGAAAACAGATTTCTTGAATTTCATTAACAAAAATTAATATGCATATTTGCTTTGCGATAAAAGATATACACGTTAAAGAACCTGCCTGACGGCAGTCAGGTCTCTGCGTCTCTGCGAGAAAAATACTTTTTAGAGCCTGCTCCATAGCCGTCAGGCTATTAATTAAACAAACTTACAAAAAACGAGGTTAAGATGGAATGGATATAAAAAATTTTGATTCAAAGAGACTGCTGGCTGAGTTAGAAAAGTGTTTTTCAGGGCCAGAAACGGAAGAGCTGG
>CALLLR010000239.1 GCA_938008185.1 uncultured Saprospiraceae bacterium | reverse complement strand
GATACCTTAGGCGAGACTATTTTTTTATCAAACAATGCGCGCAGAAGGAGGATAGCCGTAGCTACCCGACTGATAAGCAAAGAAGTATGATGAAAAAAGAGACCGCATAAGGTGTCGGTTATTTAGTTCCCGAGGCACTAGATATAAGTCAAGACGAAATTGATGAGAAGCTAAATCAACAAAAAATAGATATAACATTAAAACTCAATTAATGATATATCACATCGCGTACTTTATCCATACTTCGCTACGCTCTGTACTACAGATATAAATACGATAGCAACTTGTTTACCATGAGAAAATATTGAATAAATGAGAAAGTAATAGTGAGTCTCATTAATCAAATTTAAGCACTCTTAATTTTGTGTATATGTTAGCATACGATGCATGCTCAACGACTCAACATTTCAACAAGCAAAGCGACTCAACAAGCGAAGCGATTCAGCGATTCAACGATTCAACATTTCAACCCCCTCAAAACTCCATCGGGTCCCCGAATACAAATTCGTAGTTCAGTGTCTCTTTTACCAAATCATTGCCAATTATTTTAAAAGGGCCGGTACCACCATCGGGTAAAAATTCCGGAATTTCAAAACCATATTTTTTTGCTTGTTCCCGGTAAAAATCGCGACGGGTAGGTGACTGATCGGCTACGCAATGAAAAGTTTTTCCAAATACTTTTTGATCTATTATTTTTAAAATAATATGGATCAGGTCTTTCCGGTGAATCATGTTGACGGGGGCGTTGCCATTGGGAATATCTTTTTTTCCAGCTAGAAAACGACCAGCTAAACGATCTCCGCCCACGAGTCCGCCCGGACGAATAATGGTTGTTTGAAAATTGGACAATGATCGTAAATGCTTTTCCACGTTGACTAGCGCTTTACCAGAATTGGTCGTGGGCATTGGATTAGTTGTTTCGGCTACCCTACCCTGCGCATCGCTAAACACGCCCGTGGAACTGACAAAAATACAGCGAGTTACACCGAAATTTTCTGCTAAAGAGATCAGGGTTTTTATTTTTTTGGGGAAATTTGTTTCTACCCGCGGATCACGGCGACCCGATGGAATATTGATCAATAAAACATCTACCTTAAGAAAAGATTCAAGCGCTTCACCTTCTGGGCCCGTCGTTAAGAGATTGATTAAAAACGGTCGAATACCGTCGGCGGCTAGCGGTTTTATTTTTTCGGGCGAAGTTGTGGAAGCATTAATGGTGTACCCTTTTTCGACCAAAGACTTTGCCAACGGCCAGCCGAGCCAGCCCGCTCCCAGAATTGCAATTTTATTCATAAACATATTCATAACAACCAATATCTGGCCTTTCCATATCACGCATAACGCCATCTAAATCGAGCGGTAAAGTCGGAATAAAAAATCCACGCTCCTCGGCAATAGACAAAGTATCCAAATGATAATCTTCTTCGTTCGCATCAAAAAACAAGGCGTCACTCCGGTCGTATAAAATACAATTTTCACAATCTTCCAAAAAATCAGGATACTGATCAGCCATTAAGATGTCTTCTACTTTTACAATACAATTTTTAAAATTATAATTAAAATCCGTATCTTCAATTTCAATTAAACTAATCTCATCACTACCCGACCCGACCAAAATACAGTTTTCTACTGTCGCATTAATTGGATTTCTTAAAATATTAGAACACTCCGGAAAATCGGTACACAATATATTACTCAAGCTCAAGGCCGAAGCCGCCTGATCGCCATTACTGATCACGGTACAATTCCTTAGATTATAATCTCCCCCATAGGTCATCCGCATCGCCGTGGCAGCATTGTTATACAACAAACAATTACTCGCATCAATACGCGCGTGGATACCAAACAAACCGTGCGAAGCGGTATTAAATATTTTACTATTATTAATCGCCAAAGTACCCGCCGAATCCACGGCTATTCCCAAAGAACTATTTTTAATATTGACGTGATTAAACTCATTATTTTTACTTCCGGCTCCGAGAATGATACCGAACCACTGACCGGGAATATCCGCAAAACCTTCCTCCAGTCGATCACCCTGAATGGTAACGGGTTCTTCCAGTGTTCCGTTAATTTGAATCCGGCCACTCCCCGTGGTAATGATTCGTCCATCGTTGAAAAACTGGAGCATATCCTCCTCGTCCACAAAGTCCTCTAACCCACCGTGCACATAAATATCCGTACCAGGCGCCACAATCAAATTACAATTATCAATCACCAGAATTCCAAAAATGACGTAAGGTTTCGGATCATCCCACACCACGTCACCGCCGTCGCAATCGAGCACGGCAATTCCCCCATTATTAAAACGGTTGGGAATATAATTGGCATTTTGTCCCCAGGCTTCCAGGACAACCCGTTGCGCGTTACCATTGATCATAAAATTTAAATCCTCCTGAATAACGTACGGACTGACCGATATATCCTGATCGGGATCTACCGTTACTTCCGCAAAAACATAGATGCTGTCATTGGGGGGAATTTCAATATTAGTACCGTCTCCGGGTAAACCGTCTACGTTGATACGAAACTTGGACTGATCCCCCCGGCCCAATTTAATCTCCGCAATTTCAATGGTTTGATCCCGGTCGTTATAAACCTTTACCGAACGGGTTGCCGACCCCTGCGCAGTAAAAACGGTATCAAAACGCAACGTATCTACCGAAAATGACAGCATGGCATCTCCTCCTTCGTATATTTCAAAATCCGGAACACAGCTGTGGAAGAGAAAGGTAAGGACAACGGCGGTAAAAAATATAGTTTTTTTCATCTTAGAAAAGGTCTTTTTTGGGCACTTTGAACGTTTACTAAACCTATCCACATATTTTAGTGTAGGTTTAGTAAACGTGGTTTGGTTTAGTAAACGTGGTAAACTAATTAAACGTCCATAACGCGGCGACATTGCAAAAATAAGCTTTGTTGGTATATTTTACTCTAAAATAAATAGGTAGTTGCGTTCTGGCGACGAATCCTGTAGGAATTAAATCGTAATTAATGTACCCCTAAAGACAATAGGATCAGGGAATTAATCCTACCTTTGCCTCTTGGTTTCATACTACTGGATATTTCTCTCCTTTTTCTGCCTCCCAGCCTCCTACCTCCGGTAGGCAAGCCTGAAGGAGTAGCTCCAAGCCCGCAAATGTCCAGTAGTATGCTCCTGTTTCAGACAATTGTACTAAAGAAAATGAGTTCAGCAATAATTGACGTAGTGATTCCTGCTTTTAACGAAGAAAACTCCATTAATCGGGTTTTACAGGATATTCCTGCCGATCTGGTCAGGGAAGTGGTCGTATGTAATAATGCGAGTACCGATCAAACCGCTGAAGTGGCCAGAGCCAACGGTGCTACCCTGGTCCACCAGCCGATCCGTGGTTACGGAAATGCCTGCCTGAAAGGATTGGAGCATATTGCCAATAATCCTGTTCCACCGGATATCGTCGTTTTTCTGGATGCCGATTATTCGGATTATCCCGAAGAAATGTACCAATTGGTGGCACCCATTTTAAATGACGATATGGATTTGGTGATCGGCTCCAGAGCACTTGGCGAGATGGAATCGGGATCAATGACGCCGCAGCAAATCTTTGGCAACTGGCTGGCGACCAATTTAATTCGTTTTTTTTATAAATATGAATTTACCGACCTTGGACCTTTTCGGGCGATTCGATATGATCAGCTATTGGCGATTGATATGCAAGATAAAACCTACGGCTGGACGGTAGAGATGCAAGTCAAAGCCGCTAAAATGAATATGAAATGTACCGAGATTCCGGTAACGTATCGGCAGCGAATAGGATTTTCAAAAGTATCCGGAACTGTAAAGGGAACGATCCTGGCCGGACATAAGATTTTGTGGACTATATTTAAATTACTTTAAAATGATCGTAATCAGCTATATCCTCTTTGCGATTTACTGCATAGCGTTGACCTATATTACGTGCTTTTGTTTTTTACAATTTCATTTGTTATATTTTTATAAAAAGCATCACTTTCAAAAAGCTAAAAACCCACCGATTCCGCTGGAGCCACTTCCGGAAGACCTCCCTTTTGTAACCGTACAATTACCTATTTTCAACGAACAATATGTAGTAGAACGTCTGGTCGATCAGATTGTCAAACTGGATTATCCAAAAGATAAATTTGAGATTCATTTACTGGATGACTCTACCGACGAAACGATTGAAATCAGCCGGAAAAAAGTAGCCGAATATCAAGCCAAAGGATTTAATATAGAATTGATTCACCGGACGGATCGTTCAGGCTATAAAGCGGGTGCACTCAAAGCAGCGATGCCCCGTGCTAAAGGAAATTTTATCGCTATCTTCGACGCAGATTTTCTACCGCGCACCGATTTCTTAAAGGCGACGGTTCCTTATTTTAACAATCCAAAAACAGGACTGGTGCAAACGCGCTGGGAACATATCAACGAAGGCTATTCGGTATTGACCCGACTACAAGCGATGCAACTCAATGTGCACTTCACCGTCGAACAACAGGGTCGCAAGGCCGGAAATTGTTTGTTGCAATTCAACGGAACGGCAGGCGTCTGGCGACGGAGTTGTATTGAAGACGCGGGTGGCTGGGAAGCAGATACGCTGACCGAAGATCTGGATTTAAGTTACCGGGCGCAACTCAAAGGCTGGGATATTTCCTACCTGGAAAAATTTGGCTCCCCGGCGGAACTTCCCGCCGAAATGAATGGATTGAAGTCACAACAATTTCGCTGGATGAAAGGCGGTGCAGAAAATGCGCGTAAATTGTTACCTACTATCTGGAAATCAGACTTGACCACCCGGAAAAAACTACACGCTACGGGACACCTGATGGGAAGTGGCGTTTTTATCTGTATTTTTATTTCTGCCATTATCAGTGTGCCGCTCGTTTCTGTTTTACACACCGTAACCATGGGAGTTGACCTGCGGTTTATGGGAATTTTTCTTTTGGGATTACCAGCGATTTTAGCTGTTTACTACGTTGCCAATGTACAAGCAGAACTCAAAAATCAGCCCTTTCTGAAAAAACTGATCAAATTCATTTTTCTGTTTCCTGTCTTTCTGGCCCTGTCCATGGGACTTTCATTGCATAATACCATCGCGGTCATTCAGGGCTATCTGGGTAAGCAATCGCCTTTTGTACGTACGCCAAAATTTAATATTAAAAACATCAAAGACAGTTTTAAGAAGCAGAAATATCTGGGTCGTAAAATTTCCTGGACGACGCTTTTTGAAGGATTTTTGTCCTTGTATTTTCTGGGTGGTGTTTTGTGGGGATTGCATATTGAACAAAACACTTTTTTAATTTTTCACGCGATGCTGATGATCGGATTTGGGACCATTTGCTTTTATTCGGTTCGTCATGTTAGTTTTAAGTAAGATGAGTGTGTAACAAACTAGGGAGGATTTTGATTTTTTTGCCCAGCCACCTACGGGGGTGTTCAATTAAGTGTGTCTAAGCAATTAGATTAATTTACATAAAAAATATTTCTATTTATAATAAAATGTTAATCAGTTAATTAGTTTATTAGTCTCTTTTTACGCAATGTTAATATAACAAAAAACACAGATTATTGAACGGTCCCCACCTACTGACTTCCTAAAGGAAGAACCGCCTCCCGCGCTTATACTTTTGGTGAATCTCATTTTCTTTTTTACCTTTTTGCCCGGTGGCCTTAACTTCCTTCAGTATTATGTCTAAGATTACAAGTAGTACTAAAGACACCCCGATTTTTTAACTTCTCAACAATGAGGAGATAATACTATCTTTGGCGCAGTCTTAGGAGTTACCTCAATCTCAAAATGTCCAGTAATAATGGGACTCAATTGTTTAGCCGGCACTATTTTTTTAGCGATTATTGCTTTTCTGGGTTACTATCCGGAGCAGCAGGATTTTGGTTATTTGCTACCTGGTTTCTTGGCGGCATTTGGTGGTTATTATTTTTTTTGTAAAAAACTCGTTACGCAACAAAGTCTCGCTTTCTGGCTTGGCATAGCGGTGGTGGCCCGTTTCCTTCTCCTGTTTTCACTACCCAATTTATCCGATGATGTGTACCGTTTTATCTGGGATGGCAGATTATTGAATCAAGGGATTAATCCGTTTGAGCAATTGCCAGAATATTATCTTTTAGCAGGTAACGAAGTAAGCGGGATCACCCGGTCTTTGTTTGACCAACTCAACTCTCCCGAATATTTTACCGTATATCCTCCGGTTTGCCAGGCGATTTTTGCGGTTAGCGCCTGGCTGTTTCCGAACAGTATTTTGGGGACGATCATTACCATGAAATCTTTCTTTCTGCTTTTTGAAATGGGGACCTTGTTTTTAGGAATCCGTTTACTGGACTATTTTAAAATGGATAGAAAACAAATTCTTTGGTATGCGCTTAATCCATTGATTATTCTGGAGTTGACGGGTAATCTGCACTTCGAAGCATTGATGGTTTTCTTTTTGGTGGCGGCGATTTATTTTTATGTGAAGTGTGGGATGGGCATTGGCTTCTTGCACCATACCACTGGACATTTTTCTCCTTTTTCTGCCTCCCAGCCTCCTGAAGGAGTAGCCCCAAACCCGCAAATGTCTAGTCCCCCGCACCTCGGTCCTCCCGAAGAGGAAGGAAGCCCAGCACGCAAACATCCATTGAGGAACTTACTGTTATCAGCAATGATGATGGGTTTTGCCATTGCGACGAAGCTGTTGCCGTTGATGTTTTTGCCTTTTTTTATCAAGCGGTTGGGATGGAAAAAAGCGGTGATTTATTTTGGGGTAATTGGGGTGACGGTGGTGGCGTTGTTTGCGCCGTTGTTTAGTGATGTTTTTCTAAATAATATTGGCTCCAGCATTGGCTTGTATTTTCAGCGGTTTGAATTTAATGGGAGTATTTATTATTTGCTGCGGTGGTTGGGACAACAGCTTTCGGGATATAATCAGATTCGATTGCTGGGGCCGTTGTTAGGGTTGGTGGTTTTTATGGGAGTTGTTTATCGTGCTTTTTCTGAGAAAGACTGGAAGGACGACGCCAACCCGTCTGTCTTTTTGCCATCTCACACCTCAATCCTCCCGAAAAGGGAGGCAGGCCTAAAGGAAGCCTCGCGCGCAGACAGACTAAGTCCGCAGGAGTTATCTACTTTACAGTTATTTAGGCAGATGCTTTTTGCATTAACGTTGTTTTTGTTTTGTACGACGACGGTGATGCCCTGGTATTTGAGTGGGTTGATTTTGTTTTCCGTTTTTACGGGACATCGGTATCCGCTGGTTTGGTCTTTTATGATTTTATTGACGTACGTGAATTATAGTTATCCGGTTTTTGAGGAGAATTTGTGGGTGGTGGGGGTTGAGTATGCGGTGGTGGGATTTTTTGTGTGGCGGGAGCGGGAACTCTTTTTCAAAAATGATACCCCACATTAAAATTCACGGCATAGAGAATGTTCATTTAAGTGTGTCTGATTTATACTAAATATTTGGCATATCTCTCTCCATAATTTTGAATAAGTTCTCTTTGGATAGTGGGCCATTTCTGAACCTTTTTATTCCAGCTACTGGCCTTTCTCTCTAATGAT
>CALLLR010000238.1 GCA_938008185.1 uncultured Saprospiraceae bacterium | reverse complement strand
GCACTATCCAAAATTTTGTACTTAACTTTGGTTAGAAGAGAAAAAGTATGGAAAAGAAAAGTACACTCTTGGAAAGCTATTTCACGAAACCTTAAAAGAGAATTTGGAGAGCGATTTGAAAAACACGCCAATTCTTAATTTGGGCCTATAAATAATTTTGATTGACACACTTTTCTGAACACTCCCTAATCAGTTACCAGTTAACCAATCCACGCTAAAAGCGTACTAATTCACCGATTCACCGATTCACCAATCTACAAATCCCCCGGAGATATCACCCGTTTAAAATGCCCGTTCATACTTGCTTTTTTTCGTAGTCGTTCCGTTTCTTTGACAATTGGAATCAGCGCTTCCAGGTGCGATAACATAAAATTTTGTCGTTCCATTTCGGTGGGAATACACAAAAAATCGTATTCCTGACCAAGTGAAAATCCTACATGGTGAGCAAGTTCATACGCAGAAAAATCATCCACATCTTCCGGTGGTGATTTTTCAATAGACAACAAATCAAAAAGTTCCTCCGCGGCCATCAATATCCGGTGAGCGGTGTGTGAGTTTCCTTTTGAATCGTCGGCCATTCGTTCGATGTCTGCACCGCTGTACAATTTACCGGTCACTTCCTTATAAAAGGTATGAATCTTAAAGATGCCAATCCCTTCGGTTTCCACGTCCATTTTTCCGTCGGGATCAATTTTTTCTATATTTTTCAACCGAATTTCTGTTCCAAATTCCATCAGTTGGTTGTCGATGTAGGCGGGGATACCGAAGGTGATTTTATTATCTTCACATTCTCGAATCAATTGCCGATAGCGAGGTTCAAAAATATGTAGATTGAGTTGTTCTCCCGGAAAGACTACCAAACTCAGAGGAAATAAAGGTATAAAATCATTCATAGGTCAACAGCTTAAATTGTATTTTTGTTATTGGAACGAGACTAACGATTAATCGTTCAATGTAAGCAAATAATATTTTAAGAACAACGATTTTCAGATCATAGCATATTATACAGGGTTCCTTTGTATCTTTACCTTAGAAGTTGAATAATAAGTGCAGAAAAAATAAAAAATTATTTAATTTAGCCACCAAGTCTTTAATCTCTCTCATCGCGATTTCACTCAATTTATACCAATATGAAAAAACTGAATATCTCCTCTTTACGCATCCTCGCAGCCATGTTTTTCCTCCTCGCGGGATTTTTTAGTTGTAAAAATGGTCAACAACCTATCCTGGCTAAAAAAATGCCTCCTTCGCTGGCTTCCTATATTTATGCCTACACTTCCGGCACTATTTCTAAAACGGATCCGGTTAGAATTAGATTCGTTCAGCCAATGGTATCCGAAGAAAATATCGGCCAGAAAGCCCAAAAAGGGTTACTGAGATTTACCCCGGCCGTCAAAGGAAACACACAGTGGGAAGACACGCAAACCTTAACTTTTACCCCCGAAGAATGGATGAAGTCCAATACCCAGTATTTGGGGGAATTGAACATTCGACAACTCGTAGAAAATCTCAATCCTGAAATCAATAACTTTCAATTTAATTTTAAAACGAAAGAAATTTATCTGGATTTACAACTCGAAGGTTTGGCCGCCATCAATACGAACAATCCTGCCGTTCAACAATTGCAAGGAGTCCTCGTCTCAGGAGATTTAGTGGACGGAGCCAAGTTGGACCAGGTGTTGAAAGCTTCACAAAATGGAAATTCCTTGCCAGTCTCATTTGACAATCCGGGAGGGGCTTCAGAACATCGTTTTACGGTTCAGGATATCCAGCGAACGGCCGGGCCTTCTGAGGTCGTATTGTCCTTAAACGGAAAATCGCTGAATATTCAACAGGAAGACGCGCGCAAGATTACCGTGCCGAGCATCCATGATTTTTTGGTGAACAGTGTCCGGGTGACCAATCTTCCCGAACAACATATTACTGTTTATTTTTCGGATCCTATTTTGAAAAATCAGGATCTCTCCGGTCGCTTCGAACTCTCCGGTCAGCATGCCAATTTCAAAACACTGGTGGATGGTAATCAGGTGAAATTATTTCCAACCAACCAACTGTCCGGCAATCAGACCCTGACAATCAATCCGGGAATTTTGAATTCCGTTAATGCTAAATTTCCTGAAAAAGTAACGTGGGAAGTTTCCTTTGTACAGGAAAAACCACAGGTAAAGATGGTGGGTAGTGGCAGTATTCTTCCCGATTCGGATGGGCTGATTTTTCCATTTGATGCCGTCGGATTAAGCGCGGTAGATGTGGAGGTTTTTAAAATTTATAATAATAATATTTTACAATTTTTACAGTATAATAATTTTGCTGGAAATTACGGAATGGAACTGGTTGGAAATGTTATTCTACAAAAAAAGTTTGATTTATCTCAATTAAATCCTACCGCCCAATCGGGTACCATGACCCGTTATGCCATTAATTTAAAATCGCTGGTGGACAAAGATCCAGCTGCGATCTATCAGGTTAGAATCGGTTTTAAACAATCTTATTCGATATATAATTGTAACGAAAATAATAGTGGGAATGCTAACGCTGACAACGATCTTACCGTACTGAAAAATCAGGACCCGGATGCGCCCATCGTTTCTTTCTGGGATGCTGGTATTGAATATTATGACGGCTATACCTGGCGACACCGGGAAGACCCTTGTTATGCCGCCTATTATCAGAATGATAATTTTGCCCGCCGAAATATTCTGGCCTCCAACCTCGGAATGATTGCCAAAAAAGGGAATGATGGATCGCTCCAGGTGATTGTCAATGATCTGCGAACCACCAATGCAATCCCGGAAGTGGAAATTATCCTCTACGATTACGCACAACAAAAACTTACTTCCAGCTTAACCGACAATAAAGGAATCGCAAAATTTAAACTTAAAAAAGAACCCTTTATTGCCGTCGCAAATTTCCAAAAGCAAAGAGGATATTTGAAAATTTCCGATGGGACCAATTTATCGCTGAGCCGCTTTGACGTGGCGGGCGTTGCTCCCCAAAAAGGAATGAAAGGTTATATTTACGGAGAGCGCGGCGTGTGGCGACCCGGTGATTCTTTATTTCTGAATTTTGTTCTGGAAGATAAAACGGGACGCTTACCCGCCGATCATCCCGTCAACTTTACCCTCAAAGATCCACGGGGTCAAATCCAAAAATCTTTTGTTTCCAGTACCAACGTAAAAGGCGTCTATCCGCTCCATATTTCAACTTCCGGCGACGCTCCGACGGGCAACTGGCTGGCCACCGTAGAACTGGGCGGCGCAACGTTTTCCAAGTCCCTGAAAATTGAAACGGTCAAACCCAATCGACTAAAAATAAAACTGGATTTTGGTAAAGAAACCCTGGGCCCCGAAGACGAAAACCTCACCGCCGATCTGCAGATCAACTGGCTACACGGCGCACCCGCTAAAAATCTGAAAGCCAAAGTCGAGTCTCAGATGAAAGCGGTAAAAACCAGCTTTCCGGCTTTTAAGAATTTTGTTTTTGATGATCCGGCCAGAAGATTTAGCGCAGAACCACAAGTTATTTTCGACGGAGCAGTCAACGAGCAAGGAACCGCAAAAATTACCACTAAACTCAACCGGAATACTCCGGCTCCGGGTAAATTACAAGTAGCCTTTAAAAGCCGTGCCTTCGAACAGGGTGGTGATTTTAGTACGGATAATTTTACGATGGACTACAGCCCGTACACGCGTTACGCCGGAATTGAAATTCCACGCAACGAATATAATTCCAAGCGACTGGATTACGGAAAAGATCAGGCGGTCGATCTGGTCCTGGTGGATACGGATGGGAATCCGGTTCCCAATACCACGCTGGATGTTGGTTTATACCGCGTCGAATGGCGTTGGTGGTGGGACAGCGATGGCGATTATGAAAGTGCCCAGTACAACGCTTCCAGTCATACCGGATCGCTGATCAGAAAAACCGTGACGACCAATAATAAAGGGATTGCAAAATTTGATTTTAAAGTCGATGATTGGGGCCGCTATTTAATTCGTGCCTGTGACGATGCATCCGGTCATTGCACGGGAGATTATTTTTACGCAGGCTATCCTTGGTACGATGAGGACGATGGAGGAATGCGGGAAGCCGCCGCGATGTTGAGTTTTTCTTCGGGTAAGAAAACCTACCAATTAGGCGAAACCATCGAAATAAAAATACCCGCGAGTAAAGACAGCCGTTGCCTGATTTCCATTGAAAATGGTACCAAAGTTTTACAGACCATCTGGAAAGATGCCAAAGCTGGAGATAACGTTTTTAAAATTCCCACCACGGTGGATATGACGCCTAATATTTACGTCAACGTCACCTTGTTACAAGCGCACGGTCAAAACGAAAATGATCTGGGAATCCGGATGTACGGAGTCATTCCGGTAACGGTAGAA
>CALLLR010000237.1 GCA_938008185.1 uncultured Saprospiraceae bacterium | reverse complement strand
ATTCCCATTCTCATTCTCACTCTAATTCCCATTACGGTAACAAATCCGCCGTAAAACTTAGCGGAAGCAAATCTTTAATCGAATTACAGACATAAATATCACCCGTTTCCCCCTGCATAATAATCCGAATATTTTCGCCGTACCGTTGTTCTACTTCAAAGATCGCCTGTCGGCAACTACCGCACGGACTCACGGGGCGGTTAATGAGATCTTCCGTTTTGACGGTAACGGCCATGGCTACCACCGGACTTTTTGGATACCGACTTGCGGCAACGGAGAGCGCCGTTCTTTCGGCACATAATCCCGTTGGATAAGCAGCATTTTCTTGGTTACTTCCAGGCAGGTATTTTCCGTTGCTCAGACGAACTGCTGCACCCACTGCAAAGCGGGAATAGGGCGCCCAGGCATCTTTGGTGGCTTTATGTGCCATGGTCAGTAGTTTTTGATCCGCTGCCTCAAGTTCCTCGGTACGACGGTAAACCTGAACGGTGGTCTTGAGTGTGAGTTTTTTCATTTTTTCTGGATTTTACGTAAGATATAATAATTGTTAGACTTTTGTGGCAGCTATATTTATCTAACCAATTGACTCTGTTGTTTTAATAAATTGAAAATCAGGTGTTTAGGTCGTATTTTTAAACGGGTTAGTTTAAGTTTTGTTTTGATTTTTTAATAGGAATAAGGGGCTTTTGTGAAAAGGTGGATACCGCAAATATAAGACAGTGTATTTTCAGTTTTACCTTTCGTAAAAAATTATTAATTTACCGTCTTTATCTATTGTGAGGCGGTTTCATATTTTTTATAAAACTTTGCACAGCTTCCATATTTTCCACAGAAAAAATAACTATTGAAAAAATTAAATCACATCCTCATTATCGGAGCGGGACGTTCAGCGACGGACCTGATCGATTATGTATTAAAAAAGGCTAAGGAGTACAGTTGGTCCGTGACCGTAGCGGACTCAGATCCAGAACTCGCTTCCAAAAAAATTAAGAGCCACCCCAACGGTCGGGCGGCTTGGTTGGATGTTACCAAAAATAACGATCGGCATGATTTGATTGATCGCGCAGATCTGGTGGTGTCACTCCTGCCGGCACACCTCCATATTGAAGTTGCCCACGATTGTATTCGCCTGAAAAAACACCTGATTACTGCTTCCTATGTTTCAAAAGAGATGTATAGCCTGGGAGATGAAGCCCGTAACCGGGAGCTCATTTTTATGGGAGAGATGGGACTTGATCCGGGAATCGATCATATGTCGGCGATGCAAAAAATAGATGAAATTAAGGCGATGGGAGGAGAGCTGCTCAGCTTTAAATCTTATACGGGTGGACTCATCGCTCCGGAAAATGATAACAATCCCTGGAATTATAAATTTACCTGGAATCCCCGAAACGTAGTACTCGCCGGACAAGGAACGGCTCAGTATCTAGAAGATGGTAAATATAAATACATTCCTTATAATCGTCTTTTTAATAATTATTGGAATGTCGATATTGAAGGTATGGGGGCTTATGAAATGTATGCCAACCGCGATTCTTTATTGTACCGAAAAACTTATGGCCTTGATAAAATTCCAACCTTGATCCGTGGTACGCTGCGCAACGTCGGTTTCTGTGACGCCTGGAACGCCTTAATCCGAATTGGTCTGACAGATGCTTCTTTCCCTATTTTAGAATCAAAAAATCTCAGCTACCTGGGATTGATGGAAGCCTACCTGGGCTCGGCACCCCGAACAGGAAGTGTAAAAGAAGGGATTGCTGATTTTCTGGGAGAAGAAGTAGATTCGGTGGTGATGAAAAAACTAGAATGGCTGGGACTTTTTAGAAAAAAAAGAATCAAACTCGAAAGAGCTACTCCAGCTTTAATTTTGGAAAGACTATTACTGAAAAAATGGAAACTCTCGCCCGGTGACAAAGATATGATCATCATGCAGCACGAGTTTGAATATAAACTAAAAGACAAAAAGAAAAAATTAATCTCTACTTTGGTCATGAAAGGAGAGAACGAATACCATACGGCCATGTCTCGTTTAGTCGGAGTTCCATTAGGGATTTTTGTTAAAGAAGTAATGCTCGGAAAAATTACCCAGACGGGTGTTAATATTCCAGTCGTAAAAGAAGTATACGAACCTGTTCTGGAAGAACTTAAAGACTACGGAGTTGTTTTTCGCGAACGACTCATTGATTTGGATTAAAATAAGAATCAGTAATTGAATGTAAGTAGGCGTCATTATTTTTTTAATTTAGCAATCGTAAATCACTTCAACCCTTAACCACCTAAAATTATAAAAATGAAATATATTCTATCCCTCGATCAAGGAACCACCAGCTCCCGTGCGATCATTTTCAACAAAGCTGCGGATATCAAGAGTGTTGCTCAGGAAGAATTTACCCAGTTCTTTCCACAGCCGGGTTGGGTAGAACACGATGCCACGGAAATCTGGCGTTCCCAACTCAAAGTGGCGAAAGAGGCCATAAAAAAACTCAAACTCAAACCAAAGGATATTGCGGCCATCGGAATTACCAACCAACGGGAAACCACCCTGGTCTGGGATAAAGAAACGGGCGAACCTATTCATAACGCCATCGTCTGGCAGGATCGGCGGACGGCTGGTATTTGCGATAAATTAAAAAAGAAAGGACTCACCAATTACGTTCGAAAAAATACCGGACTGGTAATCGATGCTTATTTTTCCGGAACAAAAATCAAGTGGATTCTCGATAACGTTAAAGGGGCTCGTAAACGGGCACAAAAAGGAGAATTATTATTTGGAACCATTGATTCCTGGCTGGTCTACAACCTGACGGGTGGAAAGGTCCACATCACCGATTATACCAATGCCTCCCGCACCATGATTTATAATATCAAAAACCTGGAATGGGATAAAAAATTATTAAAAGTCCTGGATATTCCAGAAGCGATGTTGCCCGAAGTAAAAGACTCCAGTAAAGTGTACGGGCACACCGACGCAAAATTATTTGGTGCCGAAATTCCCATCGCTGGTATCGCCGGTGATCAACAGGCCGCCTTGTTCGGTCAGGCCTGCTACAAAAAAGGGATGGCCAAAAATACTTACGGAACGGGTTGTTTTATGTTGATGAATACGGGGGACGAGATGGTGACTTCCAAAGCCGGATTATTGACGACCATTGCCTGGGGCTTGAACGGAAAAGTGACTTATGCCCTGGAAGGTTCTGTATTTATTGCGGGCGCTGCCATTCAATGGCTACGCGATGGTTTAAAGATCATTGATGAAAGTCCCGATTCCGAATTTTTTGCCATGAAAGTAGAAGATACCGGTGGTGTTTACGTAGTACCTGCTTTCGCCGGATTAGGCGCCCCGTACTGGGATATGTATGCTCGTGGCGCCATTTATGGTCTGACACGAGGTACCACCAAAGCGCATCTGGTCAGAGCTACGCTGGAATCCCTTGCTTACCAAAGCCGCGATGTACTCGATGCGATGAAAAAGGATTCGAAAGTAGATTTGACTACCCTGAGAGTAGATGGAGGTGCTTCAGCCAACGACTTGCTCATGCACTTTCAGGCGGACATTTTGGGGACCACCGTGCAACGACCTGAAGTGATCGAGACGACCGCCTTAGGAGCGGCCTACCTCGCAGGACTAGCCGTCGGCTACTGGAAAAAAAGCGAAATCACCAAAAACTGGAAAATCGACGAATCCTTCGAACCGGAAATGGATAACAAAGAACGGACAAAATTATACAAGGGATGGCAGGTCGCAGTGAAGCGGACGATGAGCTGATTCTTAATGTCTAATGAATAATTTTCTAATCGATGTTTAGAATTCCCCGTACCTTTGGGTCGGGGTAGTTCACTGAATAATACGCTTCTATTGTAGGAATTTCACGTTACACGATAGAACGCATTATTCATTATTCATTACATCCTATTTATTCATTTCAAGATCACCCAAAAAATAAGCGTATTATTCACTATTAGATTATTCATTCACCACAATGCTAAAAAAAATAACGGTCAAAGAATGGCTGGAGGAAAAAGAAGAGGATCGTATACTATTGGATGTCCGGACGCCCGCTGAATTTGAAAAAGGGCATATCCCCGGTGCCAAATCATTTCCATTATTTTCTAATGAAGAGCGGGTCAAAGTCGGAACCTTGTACAAGCAGGTAAGCCCTGATTCTGCTTTCTTAAAAGGGTTGGATTATGTCGGTCCAAAAATGTCGGGTTTTATTAAGTGGGCTAGAAAACTCTCCCCCGAAAAAAAACTTTGTCTGCATTGCTGGAGGGGTGGAAAACGCAGCGGCAGCCTTAGTTGGTTGCTTTCTATGGCCGGATTCGACGTTCAGGTAATCGAAGGAGGTTATAAAGCATATCGACAATATCAGCGACAAAATATGGTGGATCAGCCTTACCAGTTTTTTGTGTTGGGAGGAAGAACCGGATGCGGAAAAACCGCCATCCTCCACGCTATTGCCCGACAAGAACAAATGATTGACCTCGAAGGATTGGCCCACCACAAAGGTTCCGCTTTTGGCGCCCTCGGAGAATTGCCACAACCCAGCGTCGAACATTTCGAAAACAAGCTTTACTACAATCTGGGAAAACAGGATGTTAACAAACGGATCTGGATCGAAAATGAATCAAAAAGTATTGGCCGTGTTTTTCTTCCCCAAGAATTTTGGGTGAAAATGAAAGCAGCACCCCTCATCAACGTAGAACGGAGTTTCGAGGAGCGGGTACAAATTCTGGTGGATGTATACGCGGACTACGATTCAGCAGGTCTAAAAAAATCATTTATCAATATCACTAAAAGATTAGGGGGGCAACACGTTAAAACGGCCCTGGAAGCCATTGACCAAAACGATTTTTCAACTGCCGCCGCCATCGCGTTGCGTTACTACGATAAAGCCTATCAATATATGTTGGACCACAACTCAAGTCCCGATATTGTAATTTTAAACATTGAAGGATTAAGCGCCGAAGAAGCAGCCGAAAAAGTATTACAGACCGTTAACCAGTAGTTTTAAACCGAAATAATTTTACGATGTTATGAAAACTGGGCAATTGATAAAAATAAGATTTCAAGATAAATAACTTTTAAAATTTGTAAAAAATGAACAACACGGAGAAAACGACTCAATATAAACTAACAGAATATTCACACGGCGCCGGCTGCGGTTGTAAGATTGCCCCGAAAGTGTTGGACGAAATTCTGAAAACGGATGGCGTAAAACAAACCTTTCCCAATCTGCTGGTAGGCAATCACGAACGGGATGACGCCGCCGTCTTTGATCTGGGAGACGGTACCGCCGTGGTGAGTACGACGGACTTTTTTATGCCAATTGTGGATGATGCACACGATTTTGGCCGTATTGCTTCGGTCAATGCCATCAGTGATATTTATGCGATGGGCGGAACCCCTTTGGTAGCGATTGCGATCCTGGGATGGCCGATTGATAAAATCCCCGCTGAGGTAGCCAATCGGGTGATCGAAGGCAGTCGTGCGGCTTGTGCCGAAGCGGGAATTGCTTTAGCCGGTGGTCATAGTATCGATAGCCCGGAGCCTATCTTTGGATTGGCCGTCACCGGAAAAGTAGCGATTGAGCATTTGAAAAAAAATGGCGGAGCAACGGAATCTTGTCAGTTGTTTTTGACCAAAGGTCTTGGTGTCGGTATTCTTTCTACGGCACAAAAAAAGAAAATCCTATTACCAGAACATACGACGATGGGCCGTGACAATATGGTAAAATTAAATAAAATAGGAGAAGTGTTTGCAAAAATGCCCGCCGTCAAAGCGATGACCGATGTAACGGGTTTTGGTTTGATGGGACACCTTACCGAGATGTGTGCGGCCAGTAATTTAACGGCAGTCGTGGATTTTAGCAAGGTACCTTACCTGGATCGGGAAGTGATCGACTACTATATCCAAAAAGGCAGTATGCCCGGTGGAACCAAAAGAAATTTTGCGAGTTACGGCCATAAACTAGCTCCGCTAACGGACTACCAACGCAGTATTCTTTGTGATCCACAGACGAGTGGGGGACTGTTAGTGGCGGTGGAAGGAGCGGAAGTCGAAGGATTCCTTGACGTAGCCCGGGAGCACGGATTTGATCTTGAGTCGATCGGAAAATTTGAAAGAGCAGGAGAACATTTGGTTAAGGTGGTGTAAGACAAATTTCTTTTTAGTTCCCACGAAGAAGACAAAACTAAAAAATGGAAGCTATCCGTTCAAACATGTGGATGACCTTCCACGTTTAAAACAAAAAAAGAAATGGAGTTACTAAGAAAATGGATGCAATCCAGAAAAACGGACGATAAATCTACCGTTTTATTTTTGATAAAAGGTTATTTTTTACTAAGTGCACTGTGCTTTATTGCTTTACTATTACCTATTTGTCAGCATTCAGAAAATTCATTGGTTAACCATCTTTTTTTTTCCGTATCGGTGGTAAGCACTACC
>CALLLR010000236.1 GCA_938008185.1 uncultured Saprospiraceae bacterium | reverse complement strand
ATGAATGAACGATCTCGCAGAGTCGAACACGACAGTGTGAGAAGTGAATGAACCGCTAAGCGGGCGGGTCAGGTAATTCGAAAAATGCCTGCCTGCGGTAGGCAGGCGACAGGCGGCAGATTTTTTTGCCCGCCTGCCGGCAGGTTTCGTTTTTTTTTCTGCAAAAAAAATGAACAGAAAGAATAAAAAAAAGCTAAAATCTTGAAGCAAATTACATTACAAAAGTACAGAAGTTTTTTTCATCAATTGAACATCCTTACTATTGGCTGCTGGCTTCTTGTCCTTCTTCTAACGCGATAAAAAAGCAGCAAACAGCAAGAAGCAAGAAGCAAGAAGCAAGAAGCAAACAGCACTCCAGCCTCATTTCCAGCGAATAACTCCATTTTTAATAATAATAAATTTTTCATTTTCTAAAAAATCCAGCGCCAGCAAAAATTCTTCTTTTCGGTTGGCCGCAAAATGGGAAGCCAGTTGTTCCATTGTTTGGGGAGCTGTTTTTAATAATCCACTTATTTTTTCTTTGTATAATTGAAAATCTTCAGCGGCTACGGAGACTTTGGTCCTACCTAAACAGACATCGCAAATTCCACATTTTTTGGCAGTTTCTCCAAAATAACTTAATAATTGTTGATTTCGACAAACGGGTCTTTCCGCGTAAGCAATGGCTGCTTTCATTTTTTGGTAATACCGTTTTTTACGAAAATCGTACATCTTTTTGTCAATCAACAGATTTTTGGCGGAAACGATTTCCTGAGAAAAAATCAATTGTGGTTTTTCTCGTTGTGGTCGGTAGTCAATGATGGCGTTTTGTACCATTATTTCCAGCGCCTTCCGCACATCGGGCAACTCCATCTGTAAAATCCTGGCTAATTTTCCTTCGAAAAAAGTGACATCATTATTAAAAGCTCCCTGAAAGTTCTGTAATATTTTTTTAATAATAGATTCCATTTTACGATTCCGTAAGGTATAATCGTAGAGTTCTTCTTTGTTGATAATAAAACGAATACTTGCCGGCCGGAATACGGACTCCGTCAGAATCAACCATTCTGATTGTTCCAAAATTTTTAAGCTACTATAAGTGGTCATGATATTCAGTTTGTAAATTTCGACAAATTCCGTAAGGTCAAAATCATAACTGTCTCCCAATCCACTACCTACCGCAAGTTGAAAATAAGCGGCTAAAGACTGATATACCTTTTTTATGTCTGCAATGGGTGGAAAAGCAGTTTGGTAATAAAATTCCAGCTTTTTTCGATCTTCTTGCGTATGTAACAATACGGCGTAAGCTTTCTTTTCATCTCGTCCCGCTCGTCCCGCTTCCTGAAAATAAGCTTCCAGACTTTCGGGCAAGGCCAGGTGTAAAACAATCCTTACGTCGGGTTTGTCTATACCCATTCCGAACGCATTGGTCGCTACGATAATCCGCACTTTATTGGCAATCCACGCTTCCTGAATTTCAGTCCGGCGTTCGGTTTCCAGTCCTGCGTGGTAGAAAGTGGCGGAGATTTTATTTTTTGCCAAATAGACGGCAATCTCCTGACTGCGCTTACGACTGCGTACATATACGATTCCTGATCCGGGAACACTATTAAGAATTTCCCGCATCCGACGCAGCTTATCTTCTTCCTGAAAAACCACGTACGCAAGATTACTGCGCGTAAAGCTCTTTTGTAGAACGTTTTCTTTTTTGAATAATAATTTTTCTTGAATGTCCTTTACTACTTCAGGAGTCGCCGTCGCCGTTAACGCAATGACGGGAATGTTGGGCAACAAAGTTCTGATCTCCGCAATTTTTAGATAGGAAGGACGAAAATCATAGCCCCATTGCGATATACAGTGTGCTTCGTCCACGGCAATCATACTTACGGGCATCTGCCGCAATCGTACGTTCATTAATTCGGTCGTCAATCGCTCGGGAGATACGTACAATAATTTGACATTTCCATAAATACAGTTATCCAGAATCCGATCAATCTCGGTGTGCTTCATCCCACTATAAATGGCAACCGCCGATACGCCCCGTTTTATCAGGTTGGCGACCTGATCTTTCATCAATGCGATTAAAGGAGAGATGACAATACAGATACCTTCCTGATAAAGCGCAGGTACTTGAAAACAAATAGACTTTCCACCACCGGTCGGTAATAAGGCCAGGGTGTCTTTACCGGCCAGCACAGCATTTATTATTTCCTCCTGCAAAGGACGAAAGTCATCGTATCCCCAGTAATCTTTTAGCGTTTTTTTTATCCCGGTTCGGTGGTCCAAATCTGTTCTTAATTTTGTTTTTTAATATTTAATTGGCCAATATGAATATCCCTATCATTTATTCTGTAAAAAAAGTGTTCATCCTTTATTCTCAGACCTGCTCTTACGCTCCCTTCCAGTGCTTCACTAAACAATGTTACTACGTAAAAAGAACTTGTGCTTTTTGGATGAATCGTTTCTTGCAAAGAAGTCAATCTTTGAAGGTTAGGATTTATCATAAAATCCAGTTCAGTTAAACCATAATTAAACAAAGATACTTTATCAATTGATCCATGAAAGAGAATTATTGTCTAAATAAAGCACAGCACCTATTTAATCCAACCTTTATCCGACCCAAAGTTACTCGGTTTAAATTAATATAAAAGCCAAAAAAAATTCCGAAAAATCTTAACGATCTTTCGGAATTAATTAGATGAACTTTTAGGATATTCTTTTACCAGACAGAATAATTGGAAGGTCCCCCTCCAAGATTTAATATATTGGTAATATTGAAGGCAAAGTTAACCCCGAAGAAATAATATAAATCTTTGGCGTCCGGATTTCCTCTTTTTGCTCCGGTAGCAGGAAAAGCAGCAGGTTCGCCATTATCGTCTAATTTTCGGAAGGACAGACTTGCTGCCAGCGGATCCAGTTCTGCTAGTTGCGCCAAATCCGGATAACTACCGCTTACATCATCAAGGTAATCCGTAAAAGTTTTTCGGATGCCAAATTCTAAGGCAATGGAGTTGTAATCAGAAATTTTAATTTCTACCCCAATTCCGGCAGGAATGGCTACTTGGAATCGACTGTAAGGACTTACACCACTTCCTTCCAGATATTGGCCTTCCGTCCCTAAAGGTGCCAAATCATAATAACGATCAATGTAAAAAGCTTCGGGATTGAAGGTGAATCCATTAATTCCTCCCATTAAGTAAGGCGAAATAATTTTCTTTTCTTGATAAATAAGCGTTAATGGATGAAATTCTGCCTGTAGACCAAAGTCCAGAATATCGGATCGGAAGTTGAAATTACGACGACGACGCCCAGAATTTACACTGGAATTTAAATCTTCTCCAGAAATCGTTCCTTTTGTAAAAGAGGCTCTTAACGAAAGATATTCCAGCACTGGATATTTTACAAAGCCACCGTACGCAACTTTACTTTCTCCGAATAGAAAATGAGTAGGCTGTAAATCACCCTGGTAATTGGAAGCTCCCAGAAAAAATCCGGCTTCCAGATTTTGTGCCATGATAGAGGCACCCGCTAATAGTACGCAAAAGCAGATCAGAATACGTTGCTTCATTTGATGAAATTTTTTGTATAATAAAACTTAGTTGTGTGAAATATTGGCGGGAGGAAGAGGATTATAGCAGTTCTTTAAGTTAAAACTCCTACAACTCTTAATATTCAAATAGTATTCCAACTATTTTGTGACAAAAATTCGGAAAAAGGACTTTTTTCATAGAAAAAGCGCAATCATCACGTAGACAATTGCGCTTTTCTGTTTAGGCTTTATAAGTCCTAGAAAGTTGGGCAACCCGTTTTGCTTCTTCGTCTGCCCCGGCTACCCACTAAACCGTTATCCAGAAAATTATAGGAAATGGTTATCCCCGCAAAGAAGTAATAATCGTTCACATCCGAATTCCCACGGGCAGTTCCTGCTTCCCGTCCGTTTAGAGACCGGTCGGAAAGATCTGCCGCTATTTCGCCACCATTTTCGAGGAGGAGTTCCCGTCCTGGATAAGTCAGACTTACATCATCAATATAATCGGTAAAAGTAACCCGAATTCCACCTTCAATCCCGACATTCCACGCATCATTAAGCGCATATTTTAAGCCTGCTCCGAGTGGAATGGCAAACTGGGTCAGATTATAAGGCCTTCGGTCAGGGAACGCTGTTAATCCCTGCCCTTCTGTCCCAATTGGTTGTAATTCAACCGTTTGCCCCTGGTAAAGGGTCGTTGGATTATAATTAAAAACGGCTACTCCGGCGAAAACAAAAGGAGAAAATACTCTTTCCAGATTATAAGGTTGAAATCCAAGAATATTGAATTCTCCCGTCAGAGCAAATTCCAGAATGTTTGAAGAAAAATTCAGATTTCGGTTTGCTCTTTCGGCACCATCTGCTCCCGACAATCTTCCGACGTTGATCGAAGCTCTTGCCGCTACGTAATTATTAATATTATACCGAACAAAACCTCCTCCTCCAAAATTTACCTGATCCAGGCGACCACCAACCGTTGAAACGGTTAGATCACCTTCATAATAGGATACTCCCAAATTAGCGCCTACCTCAAAATGCTGGGCCGACAGGAAAAATGGACTGATAGAAACAAGGAAAAGCAATAACTTTCTCATAAAAGTAACTTAGAGGATTAATAAATTGTTGTTTATAGGGGTAGATTAGACTTTATGGACTACAAAACTCGTTTATTTTAACGTAGAACACAAAAGCTTGGTTTTTAAACTCATTTTTTAGCAAAAAATTGGCCTAAAAAGAGCTTTTGTTCTTTAAAATACGAAATTGAAGACCCTTTTGGTTTATTTTTTTAACTAATTTTACCACTTATTCTTTTTTTAATTCTTATAACTTAACTACATAATGAAAATCAAATCGCTATTTATTGCCGGTTTTATGTCAGCGGGCCTTTTGGTAACCGCTCAGGACACCGCTCCCGAAAACTGGTTTAATTTGGATAAAAGCCAGGATAACGTGGCTGGTGTGAGCACCGAAAAAATGTATAAAGAACTACTCAAAGACCGAGCTTCTCAAACGGTGGTGGTCGCAGTTATTGATTCGGGAATAGATCCTCGGCACGAAGATCTTAAGTCCGTCATGTGGGTCAACAAAGATGAAATTCCTGACAATGGCATTGATGATGACAAAAACGGGTATATCGATGATATCAACGGATGGAATTTTATAGGTGGAAAGAACGGAGAAAATATTAATCACGAAAGCCTTGAAATCACGCGTCTCGTAGCAAAATACCAAAAAATGTTTGCCGGTAAAGATCCTTCGTCGCTTTCGAAAAAAGAAAAGAAAGAATACGAACGTTACAAAAAACTTGAAAAAGAAATCGATGACAAGCGAGCGCAAATTGAGCAACAAGGAATGGGCTATATTATGTTTGCTTCGGCCATCAAAAAAATCAAAGCGGGTGTTGGCAAAGACCATATTACCGCTGATGACCTGAAAGCTTATAAATCAGAGGACGAGGAGGTGGCAGCTATGTTACCACGACTCATTGATATTATGGATAAGCAAGGTGCTTCTTTTGAAGAAATTGAATCAGAAATCGCGGGTGCTTCTGACTACTTTAGCGGTCAGCTGAATTATTACTACAATACCGAGTATGATCCACGATCCGTGGTTGGGGATGACTACAGCAATTCTTACGATCGGGATTACGGAAATGCGGACGTTCAGGGACCTGACGCTTTACACGGTACACACGTTGCGGGAATCATCGGTGCCGATCGGGACAATGGCATAGGAATCATGGGAGTTGCAGATAATGTAGAAATTATGTCCGTACGAGCCGTACCCGATGGTGACGAGCGGGACAAGGATGTTGCCAACGCAATTATCTACGCGGTGGACAACGGTGCTTCTGTTATCAATATGAGTTTTGGTAAAGGATATAGCTGGGACAAAGAAGCCGTAGACAAGGCGGTTAAATACGCTGCCAAAAAAGATGTTCTGCTGGTACATGCTGCTGGAAATAGTTCTCTGAACACGGACGAAGAAGATAATTTTCCGAACGACCGATACCAGAAGCGTGGCTGGTTCCGAAAGAAAATGGCCAAAAACTGGCTCGAAATAGGCGCTTTATCCTGGAAGCCAGGGGAAGACGCCGTTGCTTCTTTTTCTAACTATGCTAAAGAAAACGTAGATTTGTTTGCGCCAGGCTATCAGATCAACTCTACCACACCAGATCAGGGTTATCAGGCATTGAGCGGTACTTCTATGGCCTCTCCGGTAACGGCCGGGGTAGCAGCCGTACTTCGTTCTTATTTCCCAGCTTTGACTGCCGAACAGGTAAAAGACATCATGATGTCTACCACTACACCAATCAAGCAAAAAGTCAAAAAGCCGGGTCACAAAGACGGAGACGAATTGGTTGATTTTAGCGCGCTTAGTAAATCTGGTGGCGTTGTAAATGCTTATTTAGCAGTACAAAAAGCCATGATGACAAAAGGTAAAAAGAAAATTAAGGCCAGTGATATTACACGACCTTAAAGACTTTTGTTAGACACCTTCAAAATATAAATGCTAATCAAATGTTAGCATCCCGAGGAGATACAAGCACCCGTTTGTATCTCCTTTTTTTGTCCTTCCAAAAATATCAAGACTCGCTTTTTTATAAAGAAGTTGTTAAAATAATTCTTTAAAAATTTACAATAGAAATTTGCAAAAACGAAAAACATAAACGATGTTTACATTATTATTTATAAATAGTCTAAATAAAGATAGCAAAACCTTAAAAGTAAAAAACGAGATGAATTACCTTAAAAAATTTCAAGTATTTTATTGTTTAATCGCCGTTACTTTAGTCACTTTTGGAGCGTGTAAAGAAGATGATCTGGATCCTAAAATTGCTGTCCCAGCTGCCTATGTTTTCGAAAGAGATGGTAATTCCACCGTTTCGTTCTCTGGTCAGGACGAGCGTTTGGACATGGTAGAAGCAATGAAAAGTTATTTGGTACAAGGTGATAGAAAAGAAATAACCATTTCTGCTAGCACCTTAAATGATGCTTACGCAAATACGGGTGATAACGGCAACGGTTTCTTTGCTTTCAGTTCCACCAAACAACTAAAGGATAAAACATTTTCCCTGGACCTTAACAATAATTTCATAGAAAATTTATTTGCCGAAGCCGAAGCGGTGAGCCAATCTGGTGCAGATGCAGCCGACGGAACGCCTGGTTTTATCGTCAGAGAAAATAGTGGAAATACTATTATGGTCGATGCCAACGGCCGGGAATTTACCCAACTGATCGAAAAAGGGTTGATGGGAACCGTAATGTATAATCAGATTTATAATACTTACTTTTCGGACAGCCGCACGGGAGACGACGTGGAAAATACGGTGGTCACCGAAGGAAAAAACTATACTGCTCTGGAGCATCACTGGGACGAGGCTTTTGGATATTTTAACCCGCCTCTCGACTTTACATCCAATTGGCCTGAAGCCCGTGAGGATGAAGTTCGCTTCTGGAGTGACTACTCCAATGTGGTAGACCCATTTATCGGAAGCAACGACGATATCATGAACGCTTTCCTAATCGGCCGAACGGCCATCGTCAATAATGACATGGAAGAAAAAAATGTTCAGCGTGCTATTTTATTTGAAAAACTTGAACTAGTCGCCGCCGCTACGGGTATTCATTATATCAACCAAAGTCTGGTACATTTAAACGAAGGAAATATCGGAGAAGCATTTCATACCTTGAGTGAAGCGTGGGCTTTTGTCAACGCACTTACTTACAGTCCTAACCGAAGAATTTCCGTCGAACAGATTGAGACGATCAAAGAAACCGATTTAGGAGCAAATGGTAATTTCTGGAACGCCAGCGCTGCGGATCTGAATCGCGCCAAAAATACCCTGACCAGCATCTTTACAGAGTTGGAGGATGTGAAAGATCAGCTTTGATAAAAGATCAATGACAACTTCAACCTACCGGCCGGACAGGCGGGTGGCAATAATAAATTTCTTTTTTGGGTAAGAAAAAAAACTCCTATTTTTTTTGGAAAAATCAGGTTCATAGGCTACATTTGCAGCGTTATTTTTAAAAAGTCTAAATAAGGATAAGAGGTTCTTAAAAAGATCAAAATAATCAGTATGAAATATTTTCTATTCACTTTCATGGTATGTCTATTAGCTAGTTGCGGAGAAACGGGGCTTGAAACTGGTGATCCGAATGAAATGGTGGACCTTGCGGAGTTGAGGCAAAACATCTCCCTGCATATTACAAATGATTTAATTTTACCAGCTTACCAGGAATTGAGTAGTAAATCGGCCTTATTGCAAGAGGCTGCCGCCGCCTTCGCGGACAATCCTAACCAGACCAACCTCGATAATTTGAGAGCTGCTCATCAGGCGTCCTGGGTTTGCTGGCAAAAAACTTCCCTCTACTATTTTGGTCCCATCGTTAACAATGGCCTCCGTGCCGGACTCAATACCTATCCGGCTGATCCTAACCAAATTGAAACAAATATCGCTACTGGTAACTACCAACTGGGTAGCCTTGCCAACCAGGATGCCGAAGGGCTACCCGCCCTCGATTATTTGCTGAATGGTATGGACGAAATTACACCACTGGCTGATTTTTCGCAGGAGCGTCTCGCCTACATCAACGCACTGGCTAACGCGATCCACGATCAGGTGGTCACCACCGAAGATGACTGGAACAACGGAACTTTTAAAGAGACTTTTACCGGAACAGATGCCACTGGCACAGATGTCGGTAGCGCACTTGGGTTGATCGTCAACGGTATTGATTTGCATTTTCAACGTTTTGTCCGGGATGGAAAAGTAGCCATTCCAGCGGGACTGCGCAGCGCGGGTATTATTGATCCAGCATCGGTAGAGGCACGTTACGGAAGGTATTCTACCGAATTATTAAAGACTTCTCTACAAGCTTATCAGGCTTATTTTAATGGTACCAGTTTGGTAAGAAATGACGGACCGTCTATTCTTGAATATTTACGACGGATTGACCAACCCGATTTAGCGGATCAGATCGATAATCATTTTACGATCCTTCTAGACAAAGTTGAGAGACTTGATCCATCGATCGCACAGCAGATCGAAACCGATAACGAGGCATTGATTGAAGTATTTTTATCCATGCAGGATTTAGTAGCTATCTTCAAATCTGATATGGCTTCGGTAATGGGAATTTCAATTACAAATCAGGATAATGATGGGGATTGATGTGTGGATTGTTTGATGTGTGGATTGTTTGTATTGTCTCACTATAAGTTGTCACCAAAATATTCAAAATTGTGACAAAAATCAAGAAACGTACGAAGAGCTACAGCCGCTATTCAGTGGATCTAAAGCGAAAAATCGCAAAGTCTTACCTTGCTGGAGAAGCGA
>CALLLR010000235.1 GCA_938008185.1 uncultured Saprospiraceae bacterium | reverse complement strand
CATTTCAATTCTACAAATTCACGATGGTATTTTTGAGGTATTATCTACCAATGGTGATACATTTCTGGGGGGAGATGATATTGATCGGCTGTTGATTGATTACTGGTTAAAAATCAATGGGCAGGATAAAGAGAAATTTATCTTCGATAAGAAAAAAGGACAGGAACTCCGGCTCATTGCCGAAAGAGCGAAAAAAGCCTTGTCGACCGAACTACTATTCAAAGAACAATACGAAGGAATGAACTGCCAGATAGCACGGGAGCATTTTGATCAATTAATTAAACCATTCATAACCCGGACATTAAACAAATGTAAACTTGCGTTGAAAGATGCTGGAAAATCTATCTCGGATATTGAGCACGTGGTGATGGTCGGTGGCAGCACCAGGATACCTTATATCAAACAAACCGTTAGTGCCTTTTTTCAGCAGCCTCTTTTTGACGAACTTAATCCGGACGAAGTAGTCGCACTCGGTGCCGCGATTCAGGCCGACATATTGGCGGGTAACCAAAAGGGAATGCTCCTGCTGGATATTACCCCGCTTTCCCTCGGCATTGAAACCGTCGGTGGATTAATGGATGCAATTATTCCACGGAATTCTAAGGTTCCCTCCCGGGCGGCCAGGCAATACACTACCTCAGTCGATGGTCAGGTCAATCTGAAAGTAGCGGTTTATCAAGGCGAACGGGATCAGATTGCCGACAATAGAAAATTAGGAGAATTTATTTTGAAAGGAATTCCTCCGATGCCGGCCGGACTACCTAAAATAGAAATTATTTTTGCCATTGATGCAGATGGAATTTTACGGGTGACGGCCAAAGAATTACGTTCCGGAGTAGCCCAGGAAATTGAAATCAAATCTCAATACGGAATCAGTGAAGAAGACATGGCCAAGATGCTCATGGATAGTATCACCAACGCAGCGGAAGATCTAAAAATTCGTTCGTTGCTGGAAGCCCGTAACGAAGGCAATAATGTCGTTCTGGCCACCCAAAAATTTCTTCAGCAAAATGACCATATTTTATCAGATGAAGAAAAAAATAAAACCCGCGAACTAGCAGAATTGCTGAAAGAATCCGTCAACGGAGAAGATAAAGATCTGATTAATAAAGCCATGGCCGATCTCAATAACTACACGACCCCAATTGCTCACCGAGCGATGGACGTACACGTAGCGGATGCCATGAAGGGAACTAATCTGAAGGGCAAAGGGGAATAGGAATGAAGGGGCGTGTTACAAAAACGTAGTAGGGGCGTATTGCAATACGCCCCTACTACGTTTGCCTTACTCCTCGACAAGTCTTATCTTTGACATATGAACCGATATATTTGTTTACTAGTTTTTCTGGGGCTATTCTCCTTTGCGCTGACTGCCCAGGTGCGGGAAACGCTTGAAGAGGAAATTGGAAAAATCATCTATTACGATACAGAGATTAGCTTTAAAAAGACACCTGCGTACCTGATTGGCGTGCAGCTCGGAGATAGTTCTTTTGTTTTTTCTTATGGTCATACTTCCGGTTATCAGGGTCCACCACAATCAGATCAATTATTCGAAATCGGAGGTCTCACCAAATCATTTACCGCACTGCTTGCCGGTATTTTGATGAACAAAGGACGAATTAATCCCGATTCTTCAATTAATCATTATCTGCCTCCGCAATTTCAAAATCCAACCGCAAAAAAAATCACTGTTTTAGATTTAATACAACACACTACCGGACTCTCCCGCCTACCCTTGGGAATCGGATTAAAAGAAAAAGATCCCACCAATCCATTTGGTCATTATACCAAAAACGACCTGCTTAATAATTATCAGGAAGTTGATTTTAATTCAATTAAAAAAAATACAAAATTTTCAAAAAAACAATATAAGTACAGTCATACCAACTATGCTATTCTGGAAGTAATTCTGGAATTAGTCTCGGATCAGACCTACGAGCAACTCCTGCAAAAGTATATTTTCCAACCTTGCGGAATGCACCAATCCGGAGTACACGACTTTACCACCGAAAACCGTAATAAGATCATCAAAGGATATAGCCTCGGAGGTCAGCCTACTCCCCCCTGGCAAATGCGTTCTTTTGCGGGTAGCGAAGGGATCAAGTCTTCGATGGATGATCTTCTGAAATATATGCGCGTTAATTTAAAAAATAAAACCCATCAACTCGGGCCGGTACTTGCCCAAAACCACGCCCCACTGGTAAAAACAGATATGGCCAAACATATTTTTGGTGGTAATGGATGGCACGTAATTACCAATAAAAACTACTATGATGTGGTTATGCACGCGGGCAGTACAACGGGATATCGCAGCTTTATGGGTTTTGTGGCAGAAAGCGAAACCGGTGTCGTTATTCTAGCCAACAGTCCACACAGTATGAATGGTCTTGGTTTATTAATTTTAAGAATGATCAATAATAATTGGAAAAGGACGAGGAAAGGGATGAAGACGGGCATTAATTAATAGCAATTTTAATAATTCCTTACAATCCTATAATAATAGTTCGGTAACTTTTTGAACTTGTCATTAATCATGGAATTGGCAAGTGTTTTTTGCCCGTTAGCTGGTTTGCCTGTTGGCTAGTTGGCTTCCCTTTTTCGTATTTCACGTATGAGAGAAGCTAACTAGCTAACCAGCAAACGGGCTAACTAGCTAAATTTATAATTCACGCATCTCAAAATTAAAAGTTACCGAACCATTGCTATAAAAGAAGTTGTTTAAAAAATCCCAAATTATCTCTTTATAAAAGTTGGCCATTCCAAGCTGGATATTTTCTGCAAACTTCTTACCTTCGTCGGAGTTTACCGATAATTCCAAATTAATAAAACAGACGTTTTTATGAAAAAGATATTAGTTGCCAATCGAGGAGAAATTGCGTTACGGATTATGCGTACGGCCCGTAGAATGGGTATCCGTACCGTCGCCGTTTATTCAGAAGCGGATCGCCACGCCCCGCACGTTAGATTTGCCGATCAGGCAGTATTTCTCGGTCCTGCCCCCTCCAATCAATCCTATCTGGTGATGGAAAAAATCATCGAAGCGGCTAAGACAACTGGAGCAGAAGGAATCCATCCCGGCTATGGATTTTTGAGTGAAAATTCGGAATTTGCCCGAAAAGTAAAAGCCGCCGGAATTATATTTGTTGGTCCTCACCCGCACGCCATCGAAGTAATGGGAAGTAAGCTGGCCGCCAAAGATGCGGTAAAAGCCTACGATATTCCGATGGTGCCGGGTATTGATAAAGCCATTACGGACACCGAAAAAGCCAAAAAAATTGCGGAAAAAATTGGTTATCCTATTCTGATTAAAGCCTCCGCCGGTGGTGGTGGAAAAGGAATGCGGGTCGTAGAAAATTCAGCGGAACTAAAATCTCAGATGGAACGAGCCATTTCGGAAGCATTGTCGGCTTTTGGAGATGGATCAGTTTTTATTGAAAAATACGTAGGATCTCCCCGGCATATCGAGATTCAGGTGCTCGCCGATACGCACGGTAATACCGTTCACCTTTTTGAGCGGGAATGCAGTATTCAGCGACGACACCAAAAAGTGGTGGAAGAGGCGCCTTCTGCGGTACTAACCCCTGAATTGCGGGCGAAGATGGGCGCGGATGCCTGCCGGGTCGCACAAGCTTGTGATTACGTAGGCGCGGGAACGGTCGAATTCCTACTCGACGAAAAACTCAATTATTATTTTCTGGAAATGAATACGCGCCTGCAAGTGGAACATCCGGTGACGGAGTGGGTTACGGGCGTAGATTTGGTGGAAGAACAAATTCGGGTGGCACGCGGTGAAAAACTGCGCTTTAAACAGGAAGATTTGACCATCAAGGGTCACGCTATGGAACTACGGGTGTACGCGGAAGATCCAGCCAACAATTTTTTACCAAGTGTGGGTGATTTGGTGGTGTACCAAAAACCCAGCGGAGAAAATATTCGGGTGGATGATGGGTATGAGGAAGGAATGGAAATTCCAATTTACTACGATCCGATGATTGCCAAGTTGATTACGTACGGAGCGACCCGTGACGCGGCCATTGCAAATATGGAAAAAGCGATTGCGAATTATCGAATTGAAGGAATTGAAACGACGTTGCCTTTCGGGGCTTTTGTGATGAAACACGAGGCTTTTAAGAGCGGTGATTTTGATACGCATTTTGTGAAGCAGTTTTTTACGCCGGAGGCGATGGCAGCGGATACTAAAAATGGAGAAGAGGTAGCGGCGATGGCGGGATTACAGTTGTATTTGGAGAGGCGGAAGAAGTTACGGGTGCCCGGGGAGGTTAATTAATCATACGAATTACGGGTGACTCTCTAGTTTACTAAGAAGTTGTTTAAAAACTCCCAAATTGAAGTGGAAGATTTGGTAAACTTATCAGTGACTACCTGAGGTCCGGTAAAATCAAACCAAATATTGAAGAGTATAAGCACCTGTACCAGGAGATTCATTCTAACGAAGATAAACCTATAGATCCAATAAGTAGCCTAAGTACTACAGGTATTCTTGAACCTCTAATTTTCCTGGTCCCCCTCATTATTATTATCCCATTTGCTTATTTTATAAGTGCTAAAATTGATAGTACTAAAAGAATCGCAACGTATATCCGAGTATTTTATGAGTCGGATTCAAGTGATTTAAAATGGGAAACAAGGTTTAACCAATTTAATAAAAAAACCAATTCTGATTACGGTTTTTCAATTTTATTTATCTTCATATCAATTTCATCAGTCTGCTTTTTGTTATTTTTATTTTCGCCTAATCAGAATAATATAGTTAGTTTATTACAAACAGATAACTTATATTCCTGCTTATTTCATTTATTAATTTTCACCCCTCCTATATTTTTAATAAAGATATTAGATTGGGCTAGTGCCTCGGGATCAAAGTAAAGGATACCTTAGGCGAGACTATTTTTTTATCAAACAATGCGCGCAGAAGGAGGATAGCCGTAGCTACCCGACTGATAAGCAAAGAAGTATAATGAAAAAAGAGACCGCATAAGGTGTCGGTTATTTAGTTCCCGAGGCACTAGGAGAAAAGATCAAACTGATACTTCAGTCAAGAATGATGACGAGGGGCCTAAAAAAAGAAAAATAATTGAGAAAATTTTGAAAGTATTTAATAGAAATTTTGATACTGTTATTATTGTTATTGTAATTGTAATTATTATTGCTGTAGTCTATTTAGGCATTGGATTCTATTTCAAGCTATTTCCTAAGGATTCTTACCAAGTTAACATACTCTATCTGATTTCAATAATATTATCAATTATTTCAATTTCGAGCATTCATAAAATATATTGGACGAATAATAAAATGGAAGACGCTTATTTTGAGCTCTGGAAATCACTAACATAAAGCAGGATGTTATTTTATGAAGAAATAAAACCAAAGTTTCACAGTTTTTGTTACTATACTAGTAATCAATTTTTAATAAAAAAATGACACCAGACAATCCATACGAAGATTTCTTTGAATCCTCGGGCAAGCAGCAGCCACGAAGTAAGGATATGGACCAAAAAACGCCAAAAAAATCTGTCAAGAAAATTCCGGATGAGGAAAATATTTTTAAGGAAAATATACATGATAAGCGGTTTAAAAACTCCCGAGAGTCCTTGGATGAGGTGTTGGCGAGTTTGCGGTTGTTTCAGCGGGAGGCGACGGCTTTTTCTAAGTTGTTGAGTGAAACGAGGGCGATTCAGCATAAAGTAGTCAGCTTGATTAGCCGGCTGTTCTTTTCCAGCCAAAAAGATCCGGATAAAAAATCGCTGGCGGGAGAACGGGCCTATTATCGAGTTTTGCTCAAAAAATTTATCAATATCATTGAACCCATGAAAGGTCTTGCCGAAATTCACCGGCAGACGGTGGAGCAATTTAACCGGGATATTGACGAAGATTATTATTCTATTGACAAAGAAGATCATCAGATCAAAAAGGACAAAAAACAAGCGATCGAAGGGATTAACTTACAACGCAGTATCCTGGCGGATGCGGCGGCGGATCTGGATATTCTGACCAATGCCCTGATAGCCACCGAAAAAAGAATGGCGCGTTACGTAGATGTTGGAAACTATAACAATATTTCTTCTTCTGAACTCAAATTACTCATCAGTCAACGGCAGGATCTGACCTCTGGTAATGACCATCAGTTTCAATACCAGATTTTTGACATTAACATTATTGACAAAACCGTGCTGCAACTCGGTGGTTACCAAAAAGAAACGAGCCAGCAATATTTGAATAAATTGATGGAGGCTTTTAAGGCACGTAATTAGATTGTTTGACACTCCCCTTTCTTTTCCTATTTTCCAAGCCGTAATACCAGCTGTGCTGAATTAAACCCCAGATTTAATCCTAGTCTGGATTCCTGATCGCCTCTTTTTTTATGCAGATGCGGCACTAAAAATCCAATGGCTCCACCGACTGCATATCCCATGATAACATCGGTTGGATAATGTTTACCAGCCGCCACCCGAAAGTAACCCATAACGGCCGGAATCGTTGCGGCGGCGGCCCACATAACGGGCTTCCATTGGCTATCCGGAAAGAAATCTGAAAAAACTTTTGCGGTAAAAAAAGTCCCCACTGCGGCGGTGGAGGTATGTCCGGAAATAAAAGAAGCACGGGCGGTTCTCCCCGTTTTCTCTTCCAAAGGAACTTCCGGATTATAGACAAAAGGCCGCGTTCGACGGAAAGACATCTTGGTCACAATGGTCAGTCCGGTATTGATAAAGGTAGCTTCTGCGTACAGGGCCATAATTTGACCAAACGGTCTCCGAGTCTTGTTGCCACTCAGAAATAAAAGGGGTGCCAATTGAGTACTAATTTCCAGTACATTGCTCGCTCTGGCAAAGGTGGTGGAAAAATTATCCGTGGCAAATCGGTCAAAAGAATTTACATCGTTGGCATCCAGCGCTGCAATTTGGGTGGGCGTTAGAAAATTTATTTGACTGGCTAAATAGGCACCACCCAGATTAAGTCCTACCGCGGTAGCAACGTAGGGTATTTCTTTTTTCCAATGAACGGTATAGGGAGATTGCGCAAGGAGAGACTTACCGAATCCAGTGATCAGAAGTAGTAATAACAATAAATATCTTTTCATTTGAACCGTTATGTTATTTAGTTTTGTAAATGTGAATTAAGCGCTAAGCTGGTACTTGTTTCTTGCTATTTGCCAGGGTGTTCAATTAATGAAAAAAATTTCTTTACATTTTATAATGTAATTTGCTTCAAGATTTTAGCTTTTTTTTATTCTTTCTGTTCATTTTTTTTGCAGAAAAAAAAACGAAACAAAAAAATCTGCCGCCTGTCGCATTTTTCGAATTCGGCACTTCTAATAAAATGTCAAACCGAATAAACTCGCTTCGAAGTTCTGTTTATTATTTTTAATTTGTTGATTATTAGTCTTTTATCTTTTATTCAACAGTTGTTTAGCTCAAACAGTATTCGGTTTAAGACATTTTATTAAGGCACCGAATGGAAAAAAGCTCAAGGTCGGAGGCTTTGTCGAAACGTGAAGTTTTTTGTTCGTTAACAAAATTTTATCAAGAAGAAATTTTTCGCAATTGCTGAGTAGATTGAACATCCTAGCAACAAGCTTTTACAAAGTTCCTCTCAGTTCCTGTTCTCGTTCGATGGCTTCGAATAGGGCTTTAAAGTTTCCTTTTCCGAAGGAGGTAGCCCCTTTACGCTGGATAATTTCGAAGAACATGGTGGGACGAGGATTCACTGGTTTGGTAAATATTTGTAATAAATATCCTTCGTCATCCCGGTCTACAAGAATACCTAATTCTGCGAGAGGTGCAATATCTTCGTCAATTTTCCCCACCCGATCCAGTACCTGATCATAATAAGTTTGTGGTACGCGAAGAAATTCTACGCCACGATCCCGGAGTTTAGTTACCGTATCAATGATATTATCGGTCGCCACTGCAATATGTTGAACGCCTTCTCCTTCGTAAAATTCTAAATATTCGTCTACCTGAGATTTTTTCTTTCCAGGAGCAGGCTCATTAATTGGAAATTTTATACGCCCATTGTTATTACTCATTACTTTACTCATCAAGGCCGTAAAGTCAGTGGAAATATCTTTATCATCAAAGGACATAATTTGCTTAAAGCCCATCACATCCCGGTAGAAATCAACCCAGTAGTTCATTCGTCCCAACTCTACATTACCTACCATATGATCGACAAATTTTAACCCGACCGGTTCGGATTCATACCGCGGATTCCAGGCCTGATAACCAGGAAGGAAAACACCTTTATAGTCTTTACGTTCCACAAAGATATGAACTACCTCTCCGTAACTATAAATACCCGAGCGAACTACTTTTCCATCTGCATCTTCTTCCGTGGTTGGCTCCATGTAGGAAGTGGCACCCCGTTTCATAGCTTCTTTATAAGCACGCGTGGCATCATCTACCCACAACGCGGTTACTTTTACTCCATCTCCGTGCTGATCAATATGGCGACCAATGTCGGTCCCACTTTGTAATGGACTGGTCAATACTAATCGAATTTTATCCTGAACAATAACGTAAGATTCACGTTCTCGTAATCCAGTTTCCAGGCCTGCGTAAGCCAACGATTTGAAACCAAAGGCGGTCTTGTAATAATAGGCCGCCTGACGAGCATTGCTTACATATAATTCGAGATAATCCGTACCGTTTAAAGGCATAAAATCTTCTATGGGATGGGCAGAGGCGGAAGGATTGGTTTTCAATTCCATAATTGGTAGATTATTTGGTCATAAATAGTTGTCATGGCAAATATAATGAAATTGTAAGGAAAAGTCTATAAGAGACTCGTAATAAAATAACTTAGGCAGAAAGGATCGTTGTAAAAGATGCAAGCAATGGAATTGTTTAAGAAGGCCCACAAAATGAAGGTAAGTATCTACCGGCAGACGAGGTAGGGATTATGGGTAAGTTAATTTTTCTGAAGAGATAAAGACCTTATTTGTGCCATCATAAGCCGTAGCTATTAATTAGATTTCTCCACATTTTCTTCTTCGTAATTTTCGTGAATTTGATTCATAATACGAATAAAAGTTTTGTAGTCGTCTTCCGTCATACTTTTCCAGCCCAACTGACGTAGGTGAGCTACCTTTGGGAGGAGCGTCTCAACGATCTTTTTTCCATTAGTAGTGAGAAATATATTATAGCTACGACGATCGTTTTCACAGCGGGAACGTTCGGTCCAGCCTTTTTTACAAAGCAGGTCGACAATTCGGGAAACCGTCGGGGCATTCTTAAAGGTACCATTGGCCAGTTCATTTTGGGAAACTCCATCGGTCTGATAGAGTTGATCCATGAGTGCCCATTGTTCGGGGGTAATGTCAACACCAGCAGCTCTAAAGGTCTGCAGGTAGCGTAACTTGATAAGACGCAGGGTTCGGTCAATTAGTATTCCATAGCTATTGGAAAGAATTAAAGAAGACATAGCTTAAAATTTTTAAAGAAAAAGTTCGTGATTGTTAAACAAATTTAACATCCCAGCTAGCAGCAAAAAGAAGTAGCAAAAAAATCCCTCCTTTAAATTTGCCCCATCTTTCCGGTCGGCCGGAATGCGGGGCCCTCTAAACGCGGATTTAACCGAAAACATACTTATTACCTTTTCATTACTTCTACGAGCCAATTGGTCCCAGTTCGACTCCTTCAGAGTAGGCAACTTTGATATTATTTCTGTTAAAGCCATCTTTTATTTTACTGTAGGCAGCAAAGGTGACTTCCCAATAATGTTCTGGTTTGATATAGGGACGAACCGCAATGACAATATTGTGGCTATCGTAAGATTCAATCCCTATTTCGGGTTCAGGGTATTCCAATATTTGTGGTATTCCACGTAAGGATTCACGGATAATTTCTTTAAC
>CALLLR010000234.1 GCA_938008185.1 uncultured Saprospiraceae bacterium | reverse complement strand
TGCATTTAGGATTATAAGTTTTGTATTATTGTTATGGGCGATTGCCTTTTTCGGTTCCTTTGGTGCCAATTCCTTTATTTATTTTCAATTTTAGAAAATTGTGAAAAAGTTATACTGGGTATTTATTGTCATTATATTGTTCTTTGCCGGAGACCGACTCTTCGGTTGGGTACTAAAGCAGTTAACGGAGAAAAGCCAGTTTCGCTACACCCGGCTCTATCAAGGTAAGGCACAGGCAGATATTCTTTTAGTTGGAAATTCACGAGGGCTGATTTTTTATCAACCTCATATTGAAAAAATAACGGGTAAGAAGACTTTCAATATCAGTTATAATGGAATGCCAATGAATCTGGCAGAGGTTTTAGTGAAAGATTATCTAGAAAAATATCCAGCTCCCAAACAAATGATTTTGGACGTTTCGATGTGTGATCGACTTAACAAAACGTTGATCACTGGCTTTAATCTTTATACGCCATATTCACCGCGAATGTATGACCTCGTACATCTGAATGATACGACGAGTGCAATAGGTGGAAAAGTTTTCCATATCTATCGTTACAACAGTGAAATCTTCCAACGGTCCATGTTCTACCTAAATAAATCGGACGAAGATTGGTTGCTTGATCGAGTCATCAACGATGCGATGGTGACAGGTATAACAGATTATAAGCCCGACACGATCAAAATTGTACACCGCGATACCATCAGACCCGAAGATAGGAAAGAAAGACTTTTTAAAAGTATCGTTAGTAACCTAACCTCCTCAAGAAATGGAAAAGTAGAATATGTAAAAGGTGTCATGGAGCACCTGGCATCTACCGTAGAATTTGCTAAGTCAAAAGGCGTCGATGTCCAACTTGTCATTAATCCATATTACCCACCTTACCTCGACAAATTAGTCAATCTAGACCAACTCAAAGCCGCGGCCGAAAAAGCTACGGGTATGAAAGTCCATGATTATTCTCGTTCTGTAACCGACCGCGCAGGCTTTGGCGATTATCAGCATCTCAATAAAGCTGGCAGCCGGATTTTCCTGGATAAGTTAATGGAGGACGGGATCTTGAAAAAGTAAGAAAGGTCTCGAATTCAGATCTATTCAAATATCTTTCTTTCAGATTAATAAATAATAATATTTTGATTTCTGATGATTTTACAGCTACCTATAACGTCTTTTTTTCTTATGAAAAAGCGATGATAGATGATGTCAAAGTTGAATTTGAATTTGATAAAGATGAACCTTTAAATTCAGCGATGGATAAGCTCATGAGGATCGTTGATCTGGGATATGAGTTTATTGGAGAAAATAGGACACTATAATTTTTTTAAAAAATGTTAATCTGAATTATAGGGTTTTTAGCTACGCCTATCAGTGGGAAGGTATGTTTTTTGTATATACAGTTCAACAACTCAACGACTCAACAATAACTTCCTCGTAATCTCCTGCCCATACTCAACGGAACTATCAAGATCCCCCGTCCTAAAATATTCTAATAAAAAAGCCGTAGCAAAACTATCACCTGCTCCAGTCGCATCTTTTACCTCAATTGGTTCTGTAGGGAAATCTGCTGCTTTATCATGCTGAAAAACACGAACTCCATTTCTTCCCCGCGTCATGATCACCAGGTCAACAAATTTACAAATCGCAGAAATCTTATCCTCAAAACCTACTATATCCGCATCACTAAAAATAAGTAAATCTAAGGGAGTTAACCGTTTCCAACGCATAGATTTTGGAAGAACCAATCCCTGCTCATCCCAGCCCCGTAGCCATCCCTGAATTGTCGCGGCCTTCAACGCATCGGGAAAGCATCCCAGTAAATCAAAACTAACCTCATCCGCAATCGGACAAAACAAGACCAAATCCGGGGTCGCTACTTCGTTAGGAATATGCTCCGCAGTAATCGTCGCAGCACGAGCATGTAAGTACTGAATCCGTTCTCCCTCTTCCTGGTAAATATTTTCAAAAACAGTCGTCTCTTCTGAAGGAATATTAAAAATACCAATGTCCTGTTTTTCAAATAAATTCCAAAAGTCAAAGTCCGGTCCAACACTCGTCAGAATCGTCACCTCCGCCCCCATTTTTTTAGCCAGAAAAGCAGCGTAAGCCGCCGTTCCACCCAGTTTAATTTTTCCAGATGGCAGCCGATCGCGGCAAAGATGACCAATGATAAGTAGGGTAGGCGTAGCCAAATTTTATTATTTAGTTAAAACACTGTAACCAGTCCGCACATCCGCACATCAAAAAATCCGCACATTTATCAATCCGCATATCAAATCTTCGCCACCAAATAACTCGCCTGCTTAATCGCACGTTTTGCATCCAACTGACTCGCCTCATCCGCACCACCAATCAAGTGAACACGATTATGTTTGGATTTTAAGCCCTCCCATAATTCGCGCAAAGGCTCCTGTCCTGCACAAACCACCACGTTATCGACCGGCAGAATTTGTCGTTCTTCCCCCACCGAAATATGAAATCCTTCGTCGTCAATTTTATGATAAGTGACATTCGCTAAATGCACTACTTCCTTCATCATCAAACTGGCCCGGTGAATCCATCCCGTCGTTTTACCCAATCCTTTTCCGTGCTTTCCAATCGAGCGTTTCAATAAATACACTTGACGGGGAGAAGCCGCCGGTTTCGGTTTTTCTACCGCTCCCCGATTAGCATAATCCATGTCGACACCCCATTCTTCCATATATTTTTCAACGTCCATACTCGGAGAAACATGATGTGGGTTATGGGTCAAAAATTCCGCTGTATCAAAACCAATTCCTCCCGCACCAATGATTGCAACCCTTTTTCCTACCGATTTTTTACCCAATAAAACATCTGCATAAGAGAGTACTTTTGGGTGGTCGTGTCCTGGAAAATTAACTTTTCTCGGAGAAACCCCCGTTGCAATAATAATTTCGTCGTACTGGTTTTTTAATAATTCTTCGGAAGTAACCCGATGACCAAGCGAGAGATTAACACCGTGCTTTTTTATCATTTCAGAATAATACCTAATCGTTTGGTGATATTCTTCTTTTCCAGGAATTACTTTTGCCATATTAAATTGACCACCAACCTCATCTGACGCTTCAAATAAATCAACTTGATGGCCGCGCTCAGCAGCTAGCGTAGCAGCGGCGAGTCCTGCAGGGCCAGCACCAACGACCCCTATCTTTTTCGGATTTTCCGTTGGAAGGAAATTTAATTCCGTTTCATGACAAGCACGTGGATTGACAATACAAGAACTCAGCTTCCCTTCAAAGGTATGATCCAAGCAAGCTTGATTACAAGCAATACAAGTATTGATTTCGTGAGCTCGATTTTCCATCGCTTTTAAAACCAAGTTTTCATCTGCTAAAAATGGTCGAGCCATAGAAACCATATGTGCAGCACCATCTGCAATGATTTGCTCACCGACTTCAGGCATGTTGATTCGGTTGGTCGCAATCAATGGAATATTTACTTCGCTCATCATTCGCTTCGTCACCCAAGCAAATCCACCACGAGGTACGACCGTTCCAATCGTAGGAACACGTGCTTCGTGCCAACCAATTCCGGTGTTGATGATGGTAG
>CALLLR010000233.1 GCA_938008185.1 uncultured Saprospiraceae bacterium | reverse complement strand
CATGATAAAACCCATGACGCCGCCAATTGCTGCCCCTACTCCGGCCGCCATCGGGGAGGTGTCTGCCTTGGAGTCGTCGATAGGTTCAGGATTGATGGATACTTTGGTGTCCAGAGATTCGAGTTCTTTGGCGTCCAGATTGAGGGCCGTAATTTTATATTTACGAATGCTTTTTTGCAATTTATTTTCCACCATAAAACGCATATCCAGACCCAACGGATCATCCGAATAATAGAACACGGTGAGTCGGGTATCCTGAAGGTTTTTTAAGGGGGGAATGACCATGATCGCGTCGTAATTTTTTTCGACGTAGGTCTTTTTCATTTCTTCCAGTGATGCATCTTCAAATTTAAAAATTAAATTGTCCTCGTCGCTGATCGCACCAAGGATATCTTCTTTGTCTAGAATGGCAATCCGCTTCAAATCGTCGCTTTCGTAAGAAAAGATGACTGAGACGATTACCATAAACAGACCAAAGGCCAGCGGTGTCAGAATGGTCGTCAAAATAAAAGAGCGTTTTTTTACCCGGGTTAAATATTCCCGTTGGACGATGAGCCAGAGTTTGTTCATAATATTTTTTATTTTGTTTGTCTTGGTTGTTTAATCGTTGAGCTTACTCTAAAAACTAAGAAAGCAAATTTTTTGAATCTTATTAAATAAAAATAATATGCATATTTGCTTTTCGATAAAGGATTTACATGTTATAGAACCTGACTGCCGTCAGGCAGGTCTCTGCGTCTTTGCGCCCTCTGCGAGAAAAACACTTTTTAGAGCAAGCTCATCGTTTAATCAATACTCAATAAAACCAACGACTGATTAACCGATAACTAATCAACTGATAATCGATCAACCAACAATTTACTGCTAATATTCGGCGACGTTAACAGCACCTACTTTGCGAATAAAAATTTCGTTCAGGGTCGGAAGAATTTCGTTAAAGCTTTGAATCCTGACATTATTCCGTAGTAGATAATTTAAAAAATCATTGGAAGATTCTTCTTCCCGCAATTGAATAATGATGCTCCCCGGCGATTCCTTTACCACGTTTCCGTGATCGTTAAAATCAGCGGGAAGTGTCCCTTCGTATTTAAATTCAAATTTATTTTCCTTGTACTGATCTTTGACATCTTTGACCGTTCCCTGTAACACATTTTTACCTTGATTGATCAATAAGATATGTTCGCAAATCTCTTCTACCTGTTCCATGCGGTGCGTAGAAAAAATAATGCTGATGCCTTGTTTTTTCATTTCGTAAATCTCATCCTTAATCAAATTGGCGTTGATTGGGTCGAGGCCGGAAAATGGTTCGTCGAGAATCAACAGTTTTGGTTTGTGAATAACGGTAGAAATAAACTGGATTTTTTGCTGCATCCCCTTGGAGAGCTCTTCCACTTTTTTATCCCACCAATCCTGAATCCCAAACTTTTCAAACCAATGATCAATAGCTTGCTTGGCATCGGTCTTGGATAATCCCTTTAGTTGAGCCAGATACATCAGGTGGTCGCCCACCCCCATTTTTTTATAAAGCCCCCGTTCCTCGGGCATATAGCCAATCTGCGACGGATGAGAGCTATTCAAGGGCTCTCCGTTAAGGAATACGGCGCCCGAATCTGCCTGGGTAATCGTAGTGATGATTCGAATGATAGAGCTTTTTCCAGCTCCATTAGGACCCAATAGACCAAATATACATCCTTCGGGCATATCAAAACTAATATCATTAACGGCGATATGATTCTGATAAGTCTTGACGACGTTTTTTAAACTGAGTATATTCATATTTCAACAATTTCTTTTACTACTTACCTCAAAAGTAATTTTTTATTTAATAAATCCCGTAAAAAATAAGATGAGTCTATGGGTTTTATCTACGAATCCTTAGATTTGACAATGAATCAACCGGAATGGTACATTATCCTTAACCCAATGGCGGCCAACGGTCGGGCGGAACGGGTGTGGCCAGAACTCGCAAAACTCCTCAAAACATCTGGACTGAATTACGAAATGGTGAAGACAGAGCACCGGGATCACGCCAAAAAACTGGTAGCCGAAGGAACTGCCCGTGGATTTTATAAAATAATTGCAATCGGTGGAGACGGTATTAACAATGAAGTGATCAACGGCATTTTTTTACAAAAACATATTCCTGTCCACCAGATGGAATATACCCTGATTCCGATGGGGACGGGGAACGACTGGAGTCGAACGCACCAAATTTCAACGGATTATCGTCGGTGGATTCCTCAGATTAAACAGGCTGGTAAAATAAAACAGGACATTGGGTTATTATCGTATTTTAAAAAAGGTATTCGGAAAGAACGTTATTTTGCCAACGTAGCCGGATTGGCGTACGACGGTTACTTGTGTAAAAAAATGTCCGAGAAAAAAGACTTTAATAATACGATAGGGTTTCTTTGGCTGACTTTAAAAGAGTTATTTAAATACGAGTTACGTCCCGCAAAAGTGACTTTTGATAAAACGGAAATAATCAACCATTTCTATACCATAAATATTGGAATCTGTCGCTACTCGGGTGGTGGGATGCAATTTGTACCGCACGCAATCCCCGATGACGGACTACTTGCCTTGACCGTAGCAGGACCATTAAGCAAGTGGAATGTTATGATGAATAGCTGGCGTTTTTATAACGGAACAATTCCAAACCATTCGCTGGTTAAAACTTTTCAAACCAAAGAAGTGGTGATAGAAACAGTGGGTGAATTACCAACAGACGTGGAAGTCGACGGAGAGTATTTGGGAACGACACCGGTCAAATGTGTTATATTGGAAAAGGCGTTGACAATTCTAAAACCCTGAAAATCGGGATTAGTGGGCCTCGTCCATAATTTGAATTTCCAGTCTTTCGTTTTTGGCGTGTTCCGCCTGTGTGCAAGCTACTCCGTTGGTGCAATGATTAAGGATTTGTTTTTCTCCGTAACCGACCGTAAAAATTCTTTCTGCGTTGATTCCTTTTTCTACCAAATAATTGGCCGCTCTTTTTGCCCGGTTTTGCGACAGCTTCAAATTAGTTTGATCATTACCTACGCTGTACGTATGGCTGGCCAATTCGATGGTGATCGTCGGATTTTGTTTCATCAATTTGACTACTTCGTCCAGTGCACCTCCGTGTGCTTTGGCGACAAGATATCCACCCGGATCGTAGCTGATATTCTTTAGGCGATAAATTTTTCCAGCGGTAGACCGCTTCTTTTTCAGATCTTTTTTTAAGGTAGAAAAACTATTTCGCGGTTTCATCGTCGTCGAAAGCTCTTCTCTTTCCGGATTGCTTTCTGTCTTTGGGGCAGGCGCAACTACGGGCAGTTTTTCGTCGGCTGATTTTGCGGGAGGAGTGGCTGCGGCTGGGTTTGGAACGATGGGTTCTTTAACTACGGGTATTTCTTTTTCGACTACTTGCTCAGTACTCGGAACGGGGATAACGGCTGTTTCTGAAGTTGAAGCAGTTGAAGGCGTTACTATTTCTTTGGAAGTAGCTGCGTCGGTAGTTGTTTCGATGACCGTTTCGGTATTAGAAACTTGAACGGGTTGAGCCGCTTGAGCAGTCGGCAATTCGATATCTGCTTTTTTTATCGCTTCAGACATTTCTTCTGCCACCGTTGTTTCGGAGACGAGTTCCGTTGGTTTGGTAGCTGGAATTTCCGTAGTTGTTTCTGGTGCTTCGATTGCTGTTTCCATTTTCGTGCCGACCGCTTCCTTTGTTTCTACGGTTTTGGTAGCTGGCTCTGACACTATATCTGTTGGTGTTGCTAGCGATGCGGGTAGAATTATTACCGGCTCAACTTCGGTTTCGATCTCCGGTTTAATATCGATTTTAACTTCATCTTCAATAACCTCAGTTGGTGCAGTAACTACTGGATCTACAGATTCAATTGCTGTATCAATGACGGTTTCCGCTATCTCCGGTTGTGGATCAGGGGCAACGGTTTCAGTCTTTTTTAGCTCATCTGGCAGACCATCGAGCCAGCCTAGATAAATATCGTCATCCCCACCGTCGCGCGAAGAAGTAAAGAGTGCCCGACGGGATTCCTGGTCCATGAAAATGGAGATATCGTCCGCAGGACTATTCACCGGAGCACCAACGTTGATGGGCACATCCCACTGTTCCGTCTCGGGATCCTGCGTAGAAAAGAAGATATCAAAACCACCGAAACCAGCGTGTCCTTTTGAGCAGAAAAATAGTTTGCCATCTTGATCAAAAAACGGAAAACCTTCGTTGGCATCGGTATTAATGACTGGTCCAAGATTTACCGGACGAGACCATTTTTCTTTTTTATAATAAGAAACATAAAGATCGGTACCACCTTCTCCACTACCTTTATCGGATACAAAAAACAAGGTGTTTCCATCCGGAGATAAAGCCGGGTGCATATAATTATAGGCGTTATTTGAAAAACTAATTTCTTTAACATTCTTCCATTTTTTTCCATCAGTAGAAGTCATTTCGAACAACTGAATCGTATGGGTATTTTTTTTGTTCGCATCCTTACTATTGCGACTGAAAACGGCTCGGGTACCATCCTGAGAAATACTGATATTTGCACTGTTTTTATTCAGCTCATTCACTTTGCCAGAGTAAGATTTAGGATCGGAATAAATAAAATTATTTCCCTCAGAGGAGCTGTAAATTTGAATATAATCCCGTCCGGTAACGCCAGATTTTTGTTTTAATAGTTTAATCCCCTGGTTACGATCAGAAGAAAAGAGGATCTGATTTTGCCAAAAGATGGGAGCGTTGTCGTCCATCTCCGAATTTTGGGTAAAAGGAATAACACCCATATCCGGAAATACGGGCTTTATATCTTTTACTTGATTGCAGGCGGCAATCATGAGCAGGGCTTTTTGATCCTCCGGTTCTTTGGTATGGTATTGCTGAAACCAGTATTTGGCTTCATCATAATTTCCGGACCCTATGAGGGATTCACCAAGGTAAAGGTAGGTGATTGGTTTCGCTTTTGGATCGCGGACGATCTCCCGAAAAAGCGTGGCTGCCTTATCCAATTGGTTAATCATTCGATAACTATTGGCCAGTTTTGTTTTTCGACTCAAATTATCTTTGAGAGCCAATCCTTCTTCGTAAAGCGGGATGGCTTCCGAATAGTTTTGGGCTTTATATGCCTTGTCTGCCTTCTTAAATTGTGTTTTTTGGCCAAATACTATAGTATTTCCAAAAAAGCATAGGAGGAGAATAATGATCTTAATGTGATTCATGAGCAATTAATTTGCGCTTATATGTCTTAAATATCGGTTAAATCGGTGGAATATTTCTCATATTTCCGAAATTTTTATTAAAATGCCTAACAAGTTAATTATTCAAAAATGATGCGAGATTTATCAAACAATCGTAACCAAACAACAAACGCAATGAAAAATATCTTTACAACTTTTCTTTTCCTGATTTCTTTTAGCTTTTTATCGGCGCAAATTTCCGAACAGGAGAAGAGTATGAGTGTCGGTGTCTATAATTCACTTACCCTGGAATTACCCGATACAGAGAAAAAATTTGCCGAAAATATTTGGAAAAAATATATGAAGCAATTTAATGGGAAAACTCGGAGAAATAAAAAAGCCAAGGAGTACTTTACGGAAAATGGGAGCATAGCTGGAATCGGTACGGCAAATATGTACAGCCACTTATCTGGTTCCAAAACGGATACGGAAGTCACTATCTGGATTGATCTGGGGGATGAATATCTAAATTCCTATACCCATTCGGATCAATACACGGAGGCGGAAAAAATGCTTATGCGCTTTGGGCTAGAAGTAACGCGCGAAAAAATAAGGATTGAACTGGAAGCAGAAGAGAAACAACTTTCAAAACTAAACAAAAACCTTAAAAAATTGGAAAGGTCTAATGATAACTATCACCGGGATATTCGGGTTGCCGAAGAAAAAATAAGAAAAGCGGAGCAAAATATAATAGAGAATGAGATGTCACAGGAAGAAACGCGTGCTTCAATTGAGCAGCAAAAAGCAGCGGTCGAAGCGGTAAAGAAACGGTTAAGCGATATTTAGGGAGCTATTGGCCAAACGTTGTATGTGAATGTGAATTAGAATATTGTTAGGAGAAAATTCTAATTCTACTTTCTCTATTCGTGCAACCTCTCTGGGAAGGGCCTTGTCATTAACTTGATTTTACTACGCAAACCCTGTTTAACTCATTTCAAAATTACGTTTATGAAAACTTTATTATCCTTTACTATTTTGGTATTAAGTGTGTTTCAATTGAATGCACGTAGTGTTGCCGTTTCAGATTTTGATCAGGTGCGGATTTGGGGGAACCTAAAAGTGGTGTTGATGGAATCGGAAGAAAATCGGGTAAACGTGGAATATGATTTACACGAAGTAGATATTAATGTGGAAAATGGGGTGTTGAAAGTCAAGCGGGACAAGGTACTTAGTCCAGATAGTTATGATAGTCAACCGATTGAAGTAGTGATTGAATATCAGCGTCTGAATACTTTAAAGGTAGCTGCCGGGGCGCAGGTCAAAACGGCCAAAGCCATTATTGGAGATCATCTAAAGGTAGAGTTCGTTAGCGGGTCGCAGGGAAAAATTGAAATCGAGGTGAATGATCTCGATCTGAAAACGGCCTCTGGAGCGCAGTTGAAACTTTCCGGGAAAACCTACAGCCAGCGTACTAAGGTTGCAACCGGTGGAATGTTGAGGGCTCACGGGTTACTTTGTCAGCGGACGTATGTAAGGTCGAATACAGGTGGTGAGGCTAAAGTGGTAGCGACCGAAACGTTGGAAGCAAATGCTACGACGGGAGGCATGATTTATTATGAAGGTGGTCCGGAAATGATTTCGATTAAAGATAATCTGGGAGGAGAAGTACGTGGATATTGATTAAGATTCTTGAGATCCGGTATTTTTATTTTAACAATTAATGGTTCATTAAAACAGGCCTCTTATGTTTTTTGGCCTTCCTCAGAATTTTTCCTTCTGCTGGGCTTTTGCTTTAATAGGAATTTTCCTGTTGTTCCTTGCGTTTTCCCGTTTTTATTTTAAGAAAGCTTTCTTACGCGCTTTGCTGGCTCCTGGCTTTTTCAAAACAAAAAACGCCCTCGCTCTCGTCGGTGAGCGGGGCGTTCATAAACATCAATCATCGTGGTGGATCAGATCAAAAAAAGTAGAACAGATAATACCTGCTCTACTTTTCATTTTAAGCCCGTACGGCCATCCCGATTTTCATAAATTCGTTGATGACAATTTCCGTAAAATTACGGGTGGTGCCTTCCTTGTCTTCGTACGTACGGTGGGTGAGTTTTCCTTGTATCGCAATTTCGTTGCCTTTAGATAAAAGTTTCTCCACAAGCTCAGCGGTCTTCCCCCACGCGGCGAGGTTGTGCCATTGGGTTTCGATGACTTTATCGCCGTTGGCATTTTTGTAAGTGTCTTTGGTCGCAATGGTTACCTTGGCGAGTTTACGACCATCTTCGAATGTTCGGATTTCAGGATCTTTACCAAGGTGTCCGATTAAGTGTACGCTGTTTTTAAGATTATTCATCGTTGTAGTATTTAAGTATGAATTAAAGAAAATTGAATAATGGGATTAACAGATGTTGTGTAGTAAAAGAATAAATAAGTTGATCATTGTTTGTTACTACTACAAAGATAAGAGAGAGGGTAGGCGATAGTCGGTGAATAGCTGTTTAATGCCGTTTGTAGTCGTTTGTAAACGGCTTTAAACGGGTACTTAGGTGGAACAAAGTTAATTGGATTGATTTAGCGGTGAATTTACCTTAAAGAGTTAGATGAAATCAACGGTTGAGGATAATGTTAGCTTTAGAAAAAAGCCGTTTCAATCGAAATAAGTAATAGTGAAGTGAAAATATGAAGAGAGATTTTAAACAAAAAAACGGAATTATCCTACAACAACAGCCTCTACCGCTGAGGAAACAGCTGGTTGAAAGAACATATTTGGGACAGAAAAGAAAAAGGTACTTCCTTGTCCTTCTTCTGACTCGACCCAAATATCCCCACCCCAGGTAGCGACAATTCTCTTACAGGTAGCAAGTCCAATACCGGTTCCTTCGTATTCATCCCGTGTATGTAGTCGCCTGAACATCTCAAATACCTTCTCAAGGTTTTCGTCGGGAATTCCTATTCCATTATCTTTAATAGAAAAAACATAGCCCTTGGGGAATCGTTGTGCATCTACCTCAACTATCGAATCTCTTTCTCCCTTAAATTTCATACCGTTGCTAATCAGGTTTTGGAGCAGTTGTATAAGCTGAGTACGATGTGCTTTTATTAGCGGCAGGTTTTTATTTTTGATAATTAGAGTTGCCTTTAGCATCTCTAGTCGATGGCGTAAATTGGATTCGACCATGAATAGTACGTCATTGGTATCTACAAATGTAGTTGGTAAATTCTGACTTCCGGCCCGTGAAAAATCTAGAATGTCATTTAATAAAATTTCCATTCTTTCCACGGCATCAACGATATAATGCATAAACTCATTTCCCGCTTCGTCAAAAGACGAGCTGTATCTGCGTTTTAATAGTTTGGTGTAGGAATTGATCATCCGTAGTGGTTCTTTTAAATCATGGGAGGCTACATAAGCAAATTGCTGTAAGTCTTCGTTGGAAAGTTCCAGCTGTTTGTTTTTTATATGAATTTCATCATTTTTAGAATTCAAAAGCTGATTTTTTTCTTCTAATAATTTATTGACTTTATTTTGATAATTAAGTTTGTTTCTGTTCCAGAGAATAAACATCAGGAAAGTGAAGCTCGTAATGGCAAAGAGATAGAACTGTTGTTTTCGAATTTCTTCATTTTTGGCTAGAAGCTCGTTTCCCTTTTTAAGCATTTGAATTTCATGCTCAGATTTCTGCACATCAAACCTTCTTTTGGATTGCCCCATCTCTTCCAGTGTTTTCTCATTCAACAAAGAATCTTTCAGGGATACGTATTTTTTGTTGTATTTATAAGCAACCAACGGTTGGTTTAATTGATCATATACTAACGAGAGATTTTTATAAATTTCAGATTGACGACCACGGGAATCTAGTTTTTGAGCAGAAATTAGGGCTTCCTCCAGATAGTGCTTGGCTTTTTTTGCTTTCCCCCATTTCATGTACAATTTGGCAATTTCTACCTTGTCTCCAATATGACCATACGTATCGCCAAGATCTGTCTTAAGCTGGATAGATTCTCTGAAATATTCTTCTGCCTTTGAATAATTTTTTTGGTTAACGAGATTGCTTGCTATATTGCCTTTGGCGTAGGCAATCCCCGTTTTATAGTTTAATTTTTCAGCTAACTCCAGCGACCGGAGATTATAATCCAGACTTTCTTTGTGTAATTTTAGTTTGGAGTGCACGGCCCCTAACGCCGCCAGACAAGAATAGATAGTATGCTCTCTATTTAATGCATCGCAAATTTCTTTCGCTTTCAGGTAAGACTCCAGTGCCTTTTTATATTGGAGTTGATAGTAGAAAATGGTTCCTATATTGTAGTGACTGTTCGCAATTCCCATAGAGTCTTCCTCTACTTCAAAAATCAGTAGCCCATGCATTTGTTGCTCAAACGCTTTTTCATAATTTCCCAATGATTGATAAATAGATGAAATCTGTGTGTATGCATTAGCTTTAATGGATTTTTTAACCATACCTTCTGAAAGTTCTATCAAATGGTAAAGCTTTCCCAGTGCTTTCTGGAAATTATTCATCCTCTTGTGACTTAGTCCCGAAAGGTAAATACCTTCAGCAGCTGAGTCATAACTTTCTTCACTTAATGCCATTTCGGTCACAAGATCAAAATGATAGATGGACTGCTCGTATTTTTCTTCAGACTTAGATGATAAAACTTTTCCGAGGTCAAGATGGGTTTTAATTAAGGCTGGACTATTGCCTTCTTCTTTAAATTGCTCTATGACATTAAGCAAACTATCTACCTTGCTACTTGAGGCTTGAGCAGACATCTGTACTAACATGACAAAAAATAGTAGATAGATAAATCTCATAGATTTAGCATAGGCTTGGATTAAGAAAACTCTTGACATAAAGTACATGCAAATTCTATTCCACACAGTAATACAAACCAGTCATCCATATTTGTGACAGGATATTGAAATTTTTGGATAGTTTGGCATTTTAATCGATGTTTAGAATTCCCCGTACCCTTGGGTCGGGGTAGTTCACTCAGCAATCGATCAGAACTCCTTGTTTGATTAGATAATTCTGAATAGATTTGGCTCTGGCCAATGATAATCTTAAATTATAATCAACGTCACCACTGCTATCGGTATATCCGTATTTTTGGCTATTATAGCGCTATAATTGGTCAGGACTGAAAAATTAAGTGGGTTTTGGCCGAAAAAAAATATTTCTTATGAAAAACTTATTTTTTCTCTTCACTTTAATACTTGTTTTGGCCTGCCAAAACGAAAAAAACACTACGCTTCCAACCGACCCAATCCCTGACCACCAATACGATCAAAAAATTATTGACCTCGGAATTACTTTACCCGTAGTCACCAAACCAGTCGCCAACTTTGTTAATATCCGCCAGGCTGGAAAAATACTTTATCTCGCTGGTAAAGGCCCTCGCAAAGCCGATGGGACCAACATCGTCGGCGTCGTCGGCGTCGACCTAACCCAGGAGCAAGGCTACGAAGCCGCCCGCATCGCAGGCATCAATCAATTAGCCGTTCTCAAAAATCACCTTGGCTCACTCAACCGCGTCAAGCAAATTCTTAAAGTTACCGGAATGGTCCGCGCCACCCCCGATTTCGGCAATCAACCCGAAGTTATCAACGGTTTTTCTGATCTAATGGTTGATGTTTTTGGGGAAGCCGGCAAGCACGCCCGCGCCGCCGTCGGTATGGGTTCGTTACCAAGAGGCATCGCCGTAGAGATTGATATGATTGTGGAGATCTATTAGTTGCCTAACTTAACTTTCTGAATAAGGTGTACACGCCTGTTTACGTGACGCAGTCAGGCAGATTCAACAAGCGCAGTGCCTCAACGATTCAACAAGCAAAGCGATTCAACACCTCAACACTACTAAAAATGAACCACCAAAAAATACGCGCCGAACTCGTCGATTACGGAGACAAACTTTTTCTGAACAGCGCCGGCGCTTCCCTCATGCCCCGCTCCGTCACAAAAAAAATAACGGAATATCTCCACCGCGAAGAACGTTTGGGAGGTTATACTGTCGCCGAACAACAAGCCGAAGAACTTGCCCAGTTTTACGAGCAAACTGCGCACCTCATCGGATGTGAAAAACATAACATTGCCTTCGCACATAGTGCCAGTTCAGCATTTATGCAAGCCCTTTCTTCGATTCCACTTTACGCCAAAGATGTCATCATTACTTCCGAGGTGGATTATACCTCTAACTTTTTACAATTTTTATCGCTTCATAAAAAACGGGGTGTTATTACTAAAATTATCAAAAGTTTGCCCAATGGAGATTTAGACCTCAATCATTTTCGTCAATTGATAGATCAGTATCCGGCAAAATTAGTCGCCGTTACCCACATTCCCACCAACTCTGGATTGGTGCAGGACGTAGCAACGATCGGAGAAATCTGTGCCGCTGAAAATCTGATATTTTTATTGGATTCTTGTCAGTCGATTGGCCAAATGGACGTGCATCTTAAAAATATAAAATGCGACTTTTTAACCGCCACCGGGCGAAAATTTTTACGAGGGCCACGGGGTACGGGTTTTCTTTACGTATCGGATCGGATTCTAAATATGGGTTATGCACCGTTGTTACTGGACGGCGGAAATGCCACCTGGACGGGCAACGATACTTACGAATTGATAGACACTGCGGAACGCTTCGGAAACTGGGAAAAACCTTACGCGATGCTGACGGGACTGACCGAAGCCATAAAATATCTGAATGAAATTGGGATCCAGCAGGTTGAAAGCCAAAATAAAAAAATCATGCAGCGGTTGCGCAATAATTTGTCAGCCATTTCGTCCGTTACTTGTTATGATCTGGGAACGCAGACTTCTAACATTCTTACATTTAGAAAAAAGGATAAAACGCCCGAAGATATTAAAACTGTTTTTTCAAAACATCAAGTGTATTACGGAATCAGTCAACGACATCAGGGGCAGATTGATTTTAATAAAAAAGGCATAGCTTGGGTCGTTCGACTGTCTCCTCACTATTTTAATACCGAAGAAGAAATGGATCGCATTGCAGAAATTATCGAAGAGATATAAAGAAGTATGATGAAAAAAGAGACCGCATAAGGTGTCGGTTATTTAGTTCCCGAGGCACTAGAGTTGAATAATTTTCTCTAGCTCTCGGCTGCTTTTGGAATTCTTAAACAACTTCAAAGTAACAATCCGAAAACCCATACTGGTAAATCAGTTTTGATTATCTTCGTATTGGATCACCCGAAAAGAGGTGATGAGTTTAAATAACTTCTTATAAAAAAAACAATAATCATGAAATTTTTCTTTCAACTTTTTTTCTGTGGCTCATTGCTGTTTTTAGGAGTCAACTTTACGGCCTGTGGCGATTCCAGCCCAAAAATTGTAAAACAAACCGACACCACGGCTAAAGAATATACTTCCGCCTATACTTGTCCGATGAAGTGCGTTGGCAGTGGTAGCGATAAGCCCGGAACTTGTCCCGCTTGCAAAATGGATTATACGCTCAACGAAACCAAAGCCGCCGCACCGACACACGATCATAGTGGACACGATCACGGAAGCCACGAAGGACACAACCACTAGTCTCATCCGGTGATTCGGTTGCACGTTTACTAAACTTCGAGAAAAAATTACGTTGATTTTGCCAGTTTTCTCTAGTTTAGTAAGCGTTCGATATTCGTCTAAACGACCTTATCTGTTTCCCGGAAAATAATGCATCGCCGTAGATATTCGGCTGGTCTTTGTTTCAATAATCCGCATCCCAATTCGGTGATGGTCTACTTTAAATTCCGTAGCGTTTTGATCCAGTTGATAAAAACAGGAAGGAGTAATTTGTAGTAAAATGTTTTTGTAACGAATAGTTTTTTCGATGTGGTAGTGTCCACAAAAAATGGTGATGTTATTGGAATAACTGGTTAGTAAATTAGTAATGGTTTTCATGTCCTGATGCCCGTGTTTTTTATCCATGAAGGGCATTCCGATTTTAAAGGGAGGGTGGTGCATAAAGACAATCAGTTCCCGTTTGTGATTGTGTAATTGTCGACGTAGCCAATTGAGTTGATTTTCGGAATGATATCCTTTTGCGGTATCGAGAAAAAGACAAGTAGCCTTACCAATTTTTTTGGCAAAAAATATTTCGTCGTCTGTTAATAAATGTTCAAGTCCAAAGACTTCTGCCATCAGGATTGGATCGTCGTGGTTGCCGGCAATCAAGCTATACGAAAAGTCCTGTAAATCCAGAATATTTCGAATCCATTCGTAGATTTTTTTCTCGCCTTTGTCAAAACACAAGTCACCTGAAATTACCAGATGATCCGGCTGTGCGCTTCGCACCTCCCGCATAATATCCGTGAAATTTTTTCTGACATCAATATCGTAAGGCGTTTTACCTTTTCGGTCCAGATGCAGATCGGTGATTTGTATTATTTTCAAAATTCTTTTTTTCTTAAAGCATTTAGCCTACAAGAGAATTTTTTTGTCTAAATGCTTTGTTTAAATTCTTTTTTCAATATCAAATTAACATTCGTTAAAACAACCTCTCCCATATTTTTGCAGGCGTCAAAATCATTGGTCTTATGATGATAGCTAAGTTCTTCCTTTAGTAGACTAACCTTTTCATCGTCCGAAAGTTTATCTTTTACCATAATACTGAATAATTTATCTAATCGTGCTCGCTGCGATTTAGCCCGTGTTGCAATAAGGCTACGTTCTTCCATTTGATATTGTTTGACGGTTTCGGCTTTCATATGTTGAATACCCAAAAATATGATTGGATTATTTTCTTTGAAATATTGTGGAAGATAAGATGTTCCAGGACTTGCGTATTACCATCCGTTTTTAGCAGCGCGTAAATCAATGACCCGTCCGTTGTTTTTTAGATAGTTTCTAAATGGCGCCTTAATTTTAAAGGGTATCTTTTTCTTGGAAGGAACATCGCCTTTCATCATAATTTGTGAAGTTATTTATTATTAATGCGAATCAGGTTATTACTCAACTTCTTTCCAAAAAGGAATAAATAATGGTATACTCTTTTTCGACGGTAATTTCTGCGGTATCGAGCGCCATCTGGGTAACTTTTTACACCAAGGTAATACGATTTATTAAAATCATAGCTGATATTTGCCGATATTCGCTCTTCATTACACCATAAGTTAAATAAATTTTGCTTACAGTATATTTCACCAACATCTGTACCTATTTATGAATATTTTTACACGCATTAAAGCTTATTTTTCTACTCCTGAAATTGAACCTGATCCAATGAGATATTTGATTGCCGGCCTTGGTAATATGGGCGCAGAATACGATGGTACCCGACACAATGTCGGCTTTGACGTCGTGGATACCCTGGCACGTCGCTATAATGTGAAATTTGCTAACAAAACGCTGGGTGATATCGCAGAATTTAAACACAAAGGCCGCACTTTTGTCCTGCTCAAGCCTTCTACCTTTATGAATCTCAGTGGTAAGTCTGTTAATTACTGGATGCAAGACCGAAAAATAAAACCTGAAAATCTGCTCGTCATCATTGATGATATGAATCTTGACTTCGGCAGCCAACGTCTTAAAGGCAAAGGCTCCCACGGTGGTCATAACGGTTTAAAGGATGTCGAAAAGGTACTCGGTACCAGTAAGTATCCCCGCCTGCGGATCGGCATTGGCAGCAATTTTTCTCGGGGCCGACAGGTAGACTTTGTCCTCGGAAAATGGTCGGATAAAGAAGCTGTAGCTATTCCGGAAGTATTGAGCCACGCCGCCGATACCGTCGAAGCTTTTGGAACCATCGGAATGGCGCATACGATGAGTCAGTTTAATCGGAAGTAGATTTTTTAGACTGCTGGCCGTTAGCTGTTTGCTCTCTTCAAACTCGTCTAAACAGCTAACTTGACGAGCCTTATTACAGAATATGATAAATTAATTTTTATCTATTTTCCAATAAGCTATCCAATAAATTTCCCAATCCATCTTTCTCCGGCCAGGTCTTCGTTGTCGTCTCATTTAATAAAAACAATGCCTTCTTAAGCTCAAAATCTTCCTGCTCCGCCGCCACATATCCCCCGATCTCCGACAGATACTCTGCTAAATATTCCTGCTCCGTCTGCCCGGGCGTTGGAATCAGAATCGCCCGTTTTCCTAATTTTACCAAATCCATCAAACTACTATAACCAGATCGGCAAACTACGATTTCACTCTTGTTTAAAACCTGATTTAATTTGTCTGTCGTCAAATAATTCAAGATCGTAAGATTTTGATTCTCTATCATCGGCGGAGTCGCATCGTTGACTACACCCCGTACAAAACAAACTTTATCCGAAAAGTTAACTAACTGCTCCAGCAGTATTTTTTCTAAATTAGTACGCTGCGGTTCTGGTCCGGAAAGGACAATGGCCATTCTGTATTTTATAGGTAAAACTTCTTTCTTCATCCGTGATAGAGGTTCCGTATATTTGACCATTGCTAAATTAGGATTTTCCGATAAACTCCCTGCGAGTCGTGGCGCCACCGCATAATCAGGTACCCAGCATTCATTGAAGCGGCTGATTAAACGATGATTCACGCTGGCCACAATTTTTTCTAAAATACGATTTGGAATTTTTATATTTAACTGGTGCGTCATAAAAATACTATGACAACCCGGATGAAAAAGACCATACCGGTTATCTGAAATGAGGATGTCAATCTGATGGTCTCGTACTATTTTTTTTATCGCTCTTTTTTCGGCAAGGATGGCTTTGGCAATTTTGGGAAGTTGTCCACCCATAGTAAGTATCATATTATTTCCACTGTATCGGATATCGTAGGCTGGTAGTGACAAAGTCTTCAAACTTGGATACTCTTCGCGCAAGAGTGCCAACGCCGCTCCGTCCGAAGCCAGTACAGGACTAACACCACGATTCATCAGGGCATTAATCAATGGCATACAACGCGTCGCATGACCAAGTCCCCAATTAAGCGGAGCGATAAGGATGTTGGGGAACGGTGATGCCATGACACGAAGATAAGGAGAAACTTAAATATCAGGATTAAAATAGTAACTTTGGTAAAATTTAATTTTGAAATTTTTAGAAAATGAAAAAAATAAAAAATCCGTATCAAATCATATGCTTCCTAGTTATTTTATTGAGTTTTGCCGCCTGTCGGGCCGGAGATTGTGGTTGTCCGTATTAGCATTAAAAAAGAGCAACCGATTTACGCAGTTGCTCTCTTTTCTTAAATAACGAAAGCGTTTTAAGTCAAACGAATCTCGTCCTCATTGGCATCAAAAAACTTGTATTCCATTAATTGAAAATCGGAGTTAGGTTTAATTCTTATCCAGTTAAAATACTTCAGATACCAGTTGACCTGAATACTACGGATGCCTTTGGTCAGATACGCGTGTATGTAAGGATGCACGTATAAGTACAACTTTGCTTTAGGTCTCGATTGGATGATGAATTCCAGATCCCGTTCGATATTGTCCGTTAATAAAATAGATGGGTTAATTTTTCCGGTTCCATTACAGGAAGGACAGAGTTCGGCTGTACTAATGTTTACCTCGGGGCGCACCCGCTGTCTGGTAATTTGTAATAAGCCAAATTTACTCAGGGGCAAAATCGTATGTTGTGCGCGATCCTTTTTCATGGCATCCCGCATCCGATTTAGTAGTTGCTTACGATGTTCTGCGACCCGCATATCAATAAAATCTACAATAATGATTCCTCCGATATCTCGTAATCGTAATTGTCGGGCAATTTCGTCTGCAGATTCCAGGTTGACGTTCAGGATCGCTTCGGCCTGATTGCCACTTGTGACTTTATGCCCACTATTTACATCGATCACGTGCATCGCCTCCGTGTGTTCGATCACGAGGTAAGCACCACTGTTCATAGTCGCCGTTTTTCCAAAAGAAGACTTGATCTGCCGAGTAACTCCGTGGGCATCAAAAATCGGGCGGGCCGATTTATAATGTTTGACGATATTGACTTGATCGGGAGAGATCGAAGCCATAAAGTTTTTTACGTTGGTGTAAAGTTCTTTATCATTGATCACAATCCGATTAAAAGAGTCGCTGAGGATATCCCGCATGATACTGGTCGTTTTGTCCAGTTCACTGAGTAATTTCTGTGGTGGCGTAGACTTGTGTAGCTCTTCGTGTACGGTTTTCCATTTGTCCAGCATCATGGACAACTCTTCGTGGAGATCCGCCACTTTTTTGCCTTCGGCAGCTGTACGGACGATGATTCCGAAGTTTTTTGGGCGGATACTTTCAACCAGAGTACGTAAGCGCGCGCGCTCGTCCGAGCTGGATATTTTTTTAGAAACAGCAACTACTTCAGAAAAAGGGGATAAAACAATATAACGTCCTGGAATGGTTATTTCACAGCTTAGCCGAGGACCCTTGGTAGAAATTGGCTCCTTTAAGATCTGTACCAGAATGGTATCTTTTTTATTTAAGACCTGATCAATTTTTCCATTTTTATTGATATCCGGATCAATAATAAAGTTATCAAGACTAGGCGTATTGATAGCACCCGAAGCGGTTCCTTTGGTATATTTTAGCAAGGATTTTAGCCTTGGTCCGAGGTCAGTATAGTGTAAAAATGCATCTTTTTTATGACCAATATCAACAAAGGCCGCGTTTAAGCCTGGCATTAGTTTACGGATACGTCCGTAAAGAATATCACCAACGGTAAAATTAGTATTTGTTTTTTGGTGATGAATTTCTACCAGTTTGGAGTTTTCCAATAAGGCAATTTCAACTTCGGCAGGCGTTGAATTGATGATGAGTTCTTTTTCCACAATACACGTTTATAGAATGAGCGATCTCCATGACCGCAAAGGCCCTATCATCTTTTATGCTGTAAGATATATCAGCATAGAATGATGATTAAGCGAGGGTAGAACTAGGTAGATAAAAAAAGATTGCCGAAAAAATACCTGAAGAGAAGTTTATAGTCGGATGACAAAATTTGTCATCATAATTTCTTTTTTTGGGATTTTGGTTCTAATGGTCATTCTTAAAGGCACTATTCTTAAGGGTAATTTATATTTATCTACTCAATTCTTAAAAATAAAATTACAAAATGAATAGGAAATATTCGATTAATAAAATGGATAGATTCAAATCGTAAATTCCTATACATCAATATACACGAACGACTATATCAGTATAGCGGCTAAAAATAGCCACACTGATATAGTCATCGGATATATTTCGAACCGACAAGCGGCTCAGTCTGATAAATAAAACAGTACCGAAGTACCTAATTATTTATTTCTTCTTTTTGTGACGATTCTTGCGAAGTCTCTTTTTGCGCTTATGCGTCGCAATCTTATGACGCTTCCGCTTTTTTCCACACGGCATAGTAATATGATTTAAAAATTAAAAAAATAGAAGTCACTTAAAGCGTTAATTTTAAACAACTTACATATATAAAACAAAAAATTTATCTAACTGTTCAAATTTATTTTAGGAGTGCCTGACAGCGCTCGTTAAAATTCATGGCTTTGGTTGTCTCTCCCAATCCTTCGTAGGCTTGGGCAAGCAGACAGGTAGCATTTCTATTATTGGCATCCAGTGTTAAAACTTTTTCTAATCTGGCGGCTGCTTTATCAAACTGGCTGGTTTTAATCGCAAAACGTGCCAGGGTATTTTGTACGCCAATGGCTTCGGGATATTTTTTATCCAGATTAAGCAGCATTTGCACCCCCTTCATTGGATTATCCTTTGGCGGATTATCAACGTAACACACTGCCAGATTAGTGCGGTGGGTGACGTTATCAGGCTCTAGTGAAATCGCATTTTCAAAGGCAGCAGCAGCGTGTTCGGTTGCAAAGATACGATGTTTTTCGTTTTCGAGGCGCTGACCTCCAATTGCGTAGGTAGTCCCAGCAATGGACCAAGCGTCGGCAGTGTTTAAAACACCAGCGATTAGTTCTGCATAATGCCCTGCTAAATCCGGTCGGTTGTAACTATACCAGGCGCTGGAGAGTTCTTTCCACATGGAAATTTTAAGAGAATCAACCTCAGTAGTATTTAAAACCTGATGAACACTACCTAGGAAAGTTAACTCATCTGGGGCCAGCTCTTCCCGTGCTTCGGCCAGTAGAGCCTGTATATCCGTTTTTACCGCAATCTTCTTTCGGGCCGCATCAATACCTCGTCTTTCTCGGGGCTTGGTGTCAAATCCAAAGTATAGAATTGCAAACAATAAAAGAGTACCTGCCACCACTGTAAGCTGAAGTCGAGTCATAACTTATTGTTGTTTAGACTTCTTTATTGCTATCATCCGAGGGCAAATCAGATACCTTGTCTTTAACCTGTTCCATAAAAACCTTGGCCGGCTTGAAAGCAGGAATAAAATGTTCGGGAATCTCGATGGAGATATTCTTTTTAATGTGTCTTCCGACTTTGGCTTTTCGCTTTTTGACGATGAAGCTACCAAATCCCCGGATGTATACATTCTCACCTTCTGAAAGAGAAGATTTTACTTCCTTAAAGAAAGTTTCTAGTGAAACTAATACATCTACTTTTGGGACGCCAGTTTTTTCTGCGATAGCTGCAACTAAATCCGCTTTCCTCATTTATTCTATTGGTTTAGAATTAGTTATAAATAAAAATTATACTTTTAAAAACGGTGCAAACTTCGCATTTTTCTGGCTTAATTGAAAGAAAATCAGCGATTTATTTTAAGTTATTATTTTTATTTTAAATATAAAAAACGGTAAATATCAGTGACTTTGTTCTTTTTAGGAACTTTCGTTTGGGGAAATCAAAAAAAACAACGATCCTTGCAAGTAAGTATGATTTTTTTCTTAACTCGTTTTCAATTTAAAATAAATGTTATTATCAATGACTGGTTATGGCCGGACAACCACTCGTTTTGAAGAGAAAACGATCACCGTTGAAGTTCGCTCGCTCAATAGCAAGTTTACGGATTTAAGGGTTAAAATTCCCCAGAACTATAAGGAGAAAGAACAGATTATTCGAAAATACCTTACCAGTAACATTCAGCGTGGAAAAATTGATATGTCCATCGATATCAAATCTGCTCATGGTGATAGCGAATATGGCCTGAATACGGCGTTATTCAAAAAATACCATAATGAACTGTCTCAGATTATGGGCGAACTGGAAATGCCAACGGGTGATCTTGTGCAGGCAATTTTAAGATTACCCAATGTCGTATCCAACGCTGATTCTGACTTAAGTGAAGAAGAGTGGGAAACGCTTTATGCTACCATAAAACAGGCAGTCAATAATTTTAATGAGTTTAGAAAGGAAGAGGGAGCGGCCATGGAAAAGGATTGTCGGCAACGGGTACTTAGTATTATGAAAGATCTGGAAATTCTCGATCCTTTTGAAAAAAAGCGAGTAGAATTGATTCGTACCCGAATGCAAAAAAATATCGACGAATACATCGGAAAAGATAATATTGATGCTAATCGCTTTGAGCAGGAAATTCTCTATTATTTAGAAAAAATTGACGTAACCGAAGAAAAAGTACGATTGAGTCAGCATTGTAAATATTTTCTCGAAGAACTCGACAAACCGCAAATACAAAAAGGCCGAAAACTTAGTTTTATCTCTCAGGAAATGGGTCGTGAAATTAACACACTCGGCTCAAAAGCCAACTCTTCAGAAATTCAGCGTATCGTCGTCCGAATGAAGGACGAACTCGAAAAAATTAAAGAACAAGTTGCCAATAGTGTATAATATCATGGCTTACGAGCTGGTTATTTTTGATTGTGATGGGGTCTTAGTAGATAGTGAATCTATTTCCTGTGGAGCAATTGCCAAAATGCGTCGGCTCTAATGGTCCCCGGCATAAAATTATTTCTAATCTCCAAATCACCAAACTGATCCACCACTTTGACGAAGCGCATCTTTTTAGTGCTTACGACATCCAAAAGTGGAAACCATTACCGGATTTATACCTCCACGCCGCCAACCGAATGAATGTGGCACCCCAAGAATGTGTTGTAATAGAAGATAGTGTGGCTGGCGTCAAAGCTGCCCGCGCGGCCGGGATGACCGTATATGGCTACGCGGGTAATACGAACGGTGCAGCGCTGATGGCGGCGGGAGCTAAAGTTATTTCTTCGATGGATGTATTGATTCGGATCCTGTAAACAAGTTTATTTTTTTCTGAAAATGTTACTACAAAGGAAGAGTACTGATTTTTTTTCCCGACCAGTATAACCAACCCAGAGTTATCAGCACGAGTACCAGGCCTAAAAATTCCCGCACCAACTCCACGTGTGGTGTTTCTGCTTGCATAGAGGAAGTGATCGAAGTCATTCCGCTTTGTAACCAGTCAATAAAATCCGGCAGATACCAGCCAATGCCAAAAATGGTGAGCAGAATTGCTCCCAGGATGAGTTTTGGAAAATAACGGCCAGATGCCGCTAATCCACAGAGTACTGCCACCGCTCCGTAGATGATCACCCAAATCCAGGGATCAGCGTCGTTGAGTTGAAGGGCGGCAAACACCAGAAAAAGAGTCGATAGTGTTCCGTTGGAAATTTTCATGATTGTTTGTATTGTTTCAAAACCTCTTTTGTGTAATCTGACAATACCAGTTGTCCACTCATCGCTGCGCGTTCTTCGAGTAATTTGTCCCAATGGTCGGTTCCAGCCCAGAATATTTTTTTAAGTTCCCGTTGTGCTTCGGGATTGGTGCTGATCAGGTATTTTGCCAGGTTCATGGTGGCTGCGTCAAGTGCTTGGGCAGATTCGTGTACCTCTGCGTATAGACCTTTGGCCTTGGCCCATTCGGCGGATTGGAATACGTTGGCGTTTAGTGCTAACTGGCTGAAAGCCGCGCCACCTATTTTTCTTTCTACGGCTGGACCGATCACAAAAGGACCAATGCCGATGTTTAATTCACTGAGTTTTACCGCCGAATATTTGGTAGCAAGACAGTAATCCACGGCTGCTGCAATACCGACACCACCGCCAACGGCTTTGCCTTGAACCCGGCCAATGATGATCTTGGGACATTTCCGGCAGGCATTAATGACACCGGCAAAACCCTGGAAGAATTTTTTTCCGGTAGCCGGATCATTGATGGCCATCAACTCATCGAAGCTGGCACCGGCGCAAAAAGTTCGGTCGCCTCCACTTTTCAAAATAATAACCTGTGTAGTATCGTCTGTACCACAAGCCTCAATGGCCGCTTTTAGCTCTGCGAGCAGATAACCGGGAAGAGAATTATGTTTTGGATGAAAAAAAATAATCTCCGTAATAGCCGGAGTAGCATGAGTTGTCTTAATATAACCTTCCATCATTCATGATTTTTTTGACAAAGATAAAAAAAACGGTACCACTATTAATAAGTGATACCGTTTTAGGTAAAGCGCCTCAACAAGGACTTGAACCTTGGACCTACGGATTAACAGTCCGCCGCTCTAACCAACTGAGCTATTGAGGC
>CALLLR010000232.1 GCA_938008185.1 uncultured Saprospiraceae bacterium | reverse complement strand
TTTTTCTCTCCAAATCTTTTTTACCGAACATCTCGGCTTTTTGAAAACCCATAGCAGGGAATGGAGATTTTATTTGGCTCCGCTTCGTTCAACAATGGCCGAACTTCGGACTTCGTCACGACTTTCAGCCATTAGTGTTATGGCCAGTTCTTTTTATTTGAATAACATTCTAATTTCATTTATCCAAGCTGGTTCTTTATATGATGAGCTTATTTTTTTACAATATTTTTTTGCGAAGTCAAACTTCATGTTGTCTTTATCAAACAATTCTTCTAGTATTCTCTGCTTGCTTGGAGACAAATCTAGCGCAAAGTATGTTGGTTTCTCCTCAACTTCTTCTAATCCATCTAAAATCGTATCTATCTCTTCATAAACATCTTTAAATTCTAAAAGTGTTTCGAAGAAAATCTTTCCATTTAATACATCTTCAATTTCAGTCTTTGGAGATTTAGGATTTGAATGAACGTTTACCAATTCTGTATTAAAAGTTGATTCATTATTCACCATTCTGTAACACAATAAATTTTTATGAGATTTATTATGTGTTTCAAAATTCATAAGTTCTCTGTCTGTATCAATCAGTAAAATTACTTTTCCTTTCACATTCTTTTTAAAGTCTTCATATGTAACGAGCAAGTTTTGATAAATTCGCTTAACTTCTTTGGCGCCTCCAACTGGAATAATCCTTAGCTTGGTTTCTTCTCTAATATCTTCAAAATATTTTTCAAAATATATTTTTTCTGAAGACCCCTCACAAATCAACCAATTGTAAGGTTCATCATTCATTATACTTGTTACTACAGATTGGATAAAATCGTTTAAACTTTTTAACCTAATATCATGTGGAAGTTGCCCTTTAGAACTTGCAGTACTTTGCTTTATTTCTTCTCTATAGCTTGCAATATTTATTAAATCAAAGAAGTGATTATTTTCTTTCTTCGAAATCACACATACATTTCCCGTTTCTATTGTAGGAATGAATCCATACCAATGTGTAGTAAACATTAATTGTGAGCAAAGGCTACTTATTTCATAAAGAGAATTAAATTGGTCGTAGCAAGCAGACATGTGAAGAGATGATTCTGGCTCATCAATTGCCAAAATAATATTAGCTGTCTCACTTCTATAATTACTTAAAAGATGTTTAGCTAGTTCAATTATGGCTTTTTGTTTTTCTCCAGAACTTAGCTGATTAACTTCAAGCCAATTATTACCTTGTTTTTTATTGAGTTTTCTTGTTGTGAAAAAATCTTCAATAATCAGATTGTATACATTTGCTTTCCGTAACATTTTTTGGCGATCTGTACTTGTTCGAAATGAATAATCTTTTAATACGCCTTGAAGTTTATCTAAAAAGTCAGAAAGGTTTTTATTGATTTCTTGAATCTTTTGTTTGGGTACACACTTTTCAATAATCTCAAGTAATGTTTCACCCATTAAAGATTGAATCTGAGTGTTTTCAAGCTGTGTAAACGTTTCTGGATCTATGTCATTAGGAATATAAATATATTCATAATAACTAGTTACCTCCTCTAACAAATCCTTATATTTTTCATCTAACTGGGCTTGAGAAATTTTTTGATTTGCTTTATCAAAATCAGAGATGACTTGCTCACCTAATTTTCTAACATTAAAAATACTTAAGTCAATTTTGTTTTGATGATTAAGTCCAATCGGAATAAGAAAATAGTCATCAGTATTAAAATCTCTCTTTAGAATATCTCTTTGTTCTTTGAATCTCCTAAATTGTTCTCTGTTTTGAGAGAGTATATCTGTATCTTGAACAATCCAACAAAAATCGCTTAATTCTTTGGCGGTAGTGGAATTAGTTGATATTGATTTTTTCGGAATAAAGAAAATCGGAACAATATGAGGATTTGTAGTCTCATAACCACTCTTTCTGACAGTAGTGTTGAAGTTCCAAGGCGAGTTATTGAAGAGTGAATTTAATGCTTCTAGTACTGAACTTTTACCTATCCCATTGTTGCCTACTAATCCAGTAAAAGAAGTGCCATTTGATAAAGGCACATAATTAATGCCTGTATAAGTTTTTATATACCTAAGGTAAAGACCAATTATCATTTTTAGATTCGTTTTGTTATAAATTTGTTTAGGGTGCTAGGTATTTCTAGCTATAATTACATGCAACATATTTACAATATGATTAGTTCCTTGTTTTGGTTTTTCCTTTAATTGGCCATAACTACCTTACACCCGCCACATTCCTATATCCTCCTGCGTTTTTTTTCACCACCTCACCCACAAATAACACCTAAAAATAAAGATACATTAATTTCTCCAAACCCCAACAAACCCCCTACAATCCACCCAACACCAATCACCCCAGCAGAATACCACCAGAGCAATCACCTAAAAACTAAAACCCACAATAATTCAATAAAAAAAACAGGTCACCAGATATTTCAGACAGGCTAGTTTAGTAACCAGACAACCACAAAACAAAATCGGCGTAAGAAAAGGAAGTACCGCTTTATATCTTATTCAAAAAACTTTATTTGTCACAAGCCTCCTTTATCTGATTTCGAATTTCACCGTTCAATCCCAAGATCCAAATCAATACTATTAAAAGCGTTATCTTTTGAATTAAGGGAAGCCACTCAATGAATTTAGTTGAATAGTAAATTATGTTATTTATTGCTAATAAAATTAGGCAGATTCCTCCTGTTAATTTGAAATAAAATAAGTTGCTGCCATAGATCCCCTTAATTATTCCCATCACCGCTATTAATCCAAAAAGACTCGATAATATGGTCACTGCATCATGATACGCTGTAAACATTAAAGTCGCAAAAATCATGGACAAGATGCCAGATATTTTTATTGATTTTTTCCACAAAATTTTTTGAGATATGATTTCGGCAAATTGATAGAAAAATATACTTACACTGGAACATAACACGATCATGGCTACTATAGCAAATGGTCTGGCAGCGTTTATTGCGCCATTCATTCCATTTTTACTCATTAAATTGCACCAATAATTGTTTATCCAGTCAAATCCAATGGAGTCTAAATTTTCTTGTGAACCTCCGGGATACAGATTTGACGAATAATAATATAGGATCAAAAAGGTGATGATCCCTCCCGTTACCATCCGGTTAAGTAGTAAATTCAGTTCTTGTTGTTTCAATTTCATTTTTTACAACTCCACCACCGTCACCCCATCCCCACCATCATTATGTGCGGGATGGCCGACTTTAGTAATCGCCTTATATTCCCGTAATTTTTGCTTGACGGCATTTCGCAGGACGCCGTTTCCTTTTCCGTGGACGATCCGCAGATGGGTGGCATTACTCATGATGGCATTGTCCACAAATTCTTCGACCCGTTGGATGGCTTCCTCCCGGAAAAGGCCCCGAAGGTCGAGTTTGGATTCAAATTGTGCGGCGCTGGATTTTACATCGGTTTGTATACTTTTTTTATTTTTTATGTCGAGTGGTTCGTTGGCAAGCTGTAAGTCGCGGACGTTGGTGGTCATTTTCATGATCCCCATTAATACGATGGCCTTGCCTTTTTTTATGGACTCTACGGTTCCGGTCGCGCCGCCCGTTTTGAGTTTTACAAAATCTCCCGCTTTGATGACCTTTTGGGGTTTAGAATCTTCCTGATAATATAAATCTTCCCGCAAGTCCGTAACATTTTCTACCAATTCCTGTCTTTCTTCTTTAACCTTTGCGGCTAACTCTTTTGCTTTATCAAGATTTTTATCCTCTTTAATTTCCCGGATTAATTTTTCGAAAGCCTTGTTGTTTCCAGCCGCCGTTTGCAGCGACTTTTCCTTTTCTTCAAGTTTAATTTTCTTGCGTTTGTATTCTAAGTCCTTATGCAGCGACTCGTAGTTCTTAATCAGTTTTTCCAGTTTCTTTTCTCTGGCTAACATTTCTTCGACCTGATCTTCGAGTTGTTTTTTCTCCCGTTGCAGGTCGATTAATAATTCGTCTACCGCTTTTTCATTTTTGCCCGCTTTGGTTTTTGCGTAGGTGAGTACCGAACGATCCAGTCCCACTTTTTCGGCAATCTCAAAAGCGTAGGAACTTCCGGGCCGCCCTATCCTAAGATTATAGGTTGGTCGCAAAGACTCGTTGTCAAAATCCATGGCCGCATTAACAATGCCCTTGTTTTTATAAGCGTACATTTTCAGATTGGAATAATGGGTAGTGATCACGCCATATACTTTTTTCTGATTTAGAATTTTCAGAATACCTTCGGCAATCGCGCCCCCAATTTTCGGATCCGTTCCCGAACCAAATTCATCAATCAAAATCAAACTTTGATCATCGGCACCTTTTAAAAATTCCCGCATATTTTGCAGCCTCGAACTGTACGTACTCAGGTCATCTTCCAAAGACTGGGAATCCCCAATATCTGCAAACAATTTTTGAAAAATACCAAATTCCGATTCCTCCGAAACGGGAACCAATAGTCCCGCCTGTACCATCACCTGGAGTAAACCCACCGATTTCATGGTGATCGATTTTCCTCCGGCATTCGGACCACTCAATAACAGAATCCGGTTTCCTTCCGAAAATTTCAGGCTAAAAGGAACCGTTTCTTGTGTGGTGTCTTTATTTTTTAAAAATAACAAAGGATGGAAGGCATCCTTCATCTGGAGATGAGCGGCGGTCCGCAATTTCGGGCGAACGCCATTATATTGCCTGGCCAGTTGCGCTTTGGCTTGGATGACATCAAATTTTATGATTACTTCCAGATAGCTGGCCAATTGCGGAGTATAAGGACGTAAAGTGGCGCTCAACTCCTTTAAAATCCGGTAGATTTCCCGTTGTTCTTCTTTTTCTAAATCAAAAATATCATTATTGAT
>CALLLR010000231.1 GCA_938008185.1 uncultured Saprospiraceae bacterium | reverse complement strand
GACAAACTGATTATTCATTCCTTTGGCCGTAACGGTCCGGTCAGGATTTTGTGACCAGGTATAAGACCGGGTATCCGAGCCATGTTCGTAGATATCGTAGTAAAGGGTAGGATTATTACCGGAAATCTGATTCCAGCCAATCGTCATAGTTGTCGCAGGATCATTGCGCCACATACAGCTGTATTTATCCGTTTTCGCAAATAATTCATTAGTAAACCCCGTCAATATCAAAATAACAACAAAGCGAAAAATCGATGAATACATATTTGTATTTTATTTTTTTTCAAATGTAATAAGAAAATGACTAAATCAAGTCTTTGAATAACTTCTTTTTAAATAACCAGAGTCCATATGCTCAATTAATTTATGCCCGGAGTAATAGATAAAGGTATTTGGGGGGACTTTAGTATGTGAGGTTAACTTTTAAGGAAAACCTTTATAACCATTATACGGGCACTACTTAAAAAATGTGTCGGATTTTAACGCTTCTTTTCTTTCGAAACTTCGTACCTTTGTGCCAGTATTTTAATTTCCCTACCAAATTTTTTATACCAACCTAATAAACTTTATTCAAACCTTATCAGTTATGAGTGATTCCACTATTTTTGGACTAATCGAACAAGAACTACAACGGCAGCGACACGGAATAGAACTGATCGCATCTGAGAATTTTACCAGTCAGGAAGTGATTCAGGCCATGGGAAGTTGTTTAACTAATAAATACGCAGAAGGATATCCGGGTAAACGTTATTACGGAGGATGCGAAGTTGTCGATAAAATTGAACAATTGGCCATTGATCGGCTCAAGGAATTGTTTGGTGCGGAATATGCCAACGTGCAGCCACACTCCGGAGCACAGGCCAACGCGGCGGTTTTCCTCGCCGTTTTGCAAGCAGGTGATCCGATCCTGGGGTTTGATTTGTCGCACGGGGGGCATTTATCACATGGATCTCCGGTCAACTTTTCGGGTAAAGTTTATCAGCCTCATTTCTACGGAGTGGAGGAAGCAACGGGGATGATTGATATGGACAAGGTGGAAGCGAAAGCTTTGGTCGTAAAGCCTAAATTAATTATTTGTGGTGCCTCCGCCTACGCTCGTGACTGGGACTACGCACGTTTCCGGGCGATCGCCGATAAAGTTGGGGCGCTGTTGTTGGCCGATATTGCGCATCCAGCCGGATTGATTGCAGCGGGTCTGCTCAACGATCCAATGCCGCACTGTCATATCGTTACTTCTACGACGCACAAAACTTTACGGGGACCCAGAGGAGGGATTATTATGATGGGCAAAGATTTTGAGAATCCCTGGGGACGTACGACCAAAAAAGGAACGGTGATTAAAATGTCTTCTATTTTGAATAGTGGGGTTTTTCCCGGAATGCAAGGAGGACCATTGGAACACGTGATTGCGGCGAAAGCCGTCGCTTTTCAGGAAGCACTGCAACCGTCTTTTAAGACTTATGGGGTACAGGTGATTAAAAATGCCAAAGTAATGGTGGAGGCTTTATTAGAAAAAGGCTATAAAGTGATTTCCGGATCTACCGATAATCATTTGATGCTGATTGATTTGCGTTCTAAAAATGTTACTGGAAAAGTGGCCGAGCAGGCGCTGGTCAAAGCAGATATTACCGTTAATAAAAATATGGTGCCTTTTGATACGCAGTCTCCGTTTGTGACGTCGGGTATTAGAATCGGAACGGCAGCGATTACAACGCGTGGATTTAAGGAGGCGGATTGTTTGAAGACGATTGAGTGGATTGATCGGGTTATTTCAAATCCAGAAAACGAAGCTGTGATTAACGAAGTCAGAAAAGAAGTCAATCAATTTATGGCGCAATTTCCATTATATGAAATGGAGAAGGTGAGCTAAGGATAAACAAATTCGATTGCTATAAAGTCAATTCAATATTTGAAATAATTTTTTTTAATAAACTATTAAACATGAAAAACGTATTTTTCTTTTTACTACTTGCGGCAACTTTTTCTTTCGTTGGATGTGGCGATGATGATGAGGATGAGGTGCTTGCTGATTTTATGACCGCTACGGTTAATGGAGATGCATTTGAAGCTACGACGGTTAGCGGATTCTCGGATGATACCGGGAGCGAGGAATTACTGCTAACTATTGGAACACGAACTAGCGATGGTTTATCTATTGGAATAAATCTGCTTTCCAGTATTGGGACCGGAGAATTTCAAATAGACCGTAATGATCTTGGTTTTACCTTTTCTGAGGATCTTAACAATGGAACGACAGCTTATTTTACTGAAGGTACATTAAATATTACCAGAAATGATACGACTGCAAACGTACTCGAAGGTAGCTTTAATTTTACGGCGACCGACGAGGATGATGCTACTAATATTTTTAACGTTACAGACGGAGAATTTAAGGTGACCTATTTGTAAAAAAATCAGTTAGCAGTTACCGCCTATTAAATCAAGAAGACTGATTTTTTCGAAAAGAGAAAATCAGTTTTTTTTGTAGCGTAGCAGAGGTTGCTTAATTTGCACTAGTCTAATATTTTGTTAAAATAATAATGATGAAAAAGCTCCATTGGATAGTACTTTAAGGGAAAAATTTCGGTTGGCCGGCGGACATCCGTTTTTTGAAATAGACAAAAGTTATCGGGTCGAAGCCAAATTCAAAAAACACTTGGATACGCTCACTGTAGAAATTCCCACCTCCTCCGAACGGAAGGCTGTTTTTGATAAATACGGAGAAGCGACCTTTACCCTGAAGGGAAAAGAATATACCGTTACGATCCACCAATCCCACCGTAGCCGGAAAATGGAAGCGTACAAAGACTGGCTATTTTTTATGTTTACGGACTTGACAAATGGCGAAGAAACGTACGGCGACGGCCGCTATATTAATCTACGAGGGTGTTCAATTAAGTGTGTCTCAAAAATAACAAAATAAATAACTTAAATTTGAGACATGACAGTTAAAAAGAAGACACAAAAGAAAGGAGTAGATAAAGACTCTGCGTTTGATTATGCCGCATATGAGCAGCAGGTG